>JBDNFZ010000304.1:0-4104 GCA_041689555.1 Opitutaceae bacterium
CGAAAAACACCGATTCGGCGTCGACGATGGCTTCGTTGATGCTGTCGGTGTTGACGGTGAAGTCGCCGGTGTTGGCGATCTCGGTCGGCGTGCGCCAGTCGGTGGAACTGGGGGCCGTTTGGGGGCGAGGCTGGTTGATGTTCTGAGTGATGGAGAGATCGCGATACCTGAGCCAGTAGGGTTTCCAGAAGTCGATGTAGGCGCGGTATTCGCGGGCGATGTTTGATTTGCGGGTGTCGTTCTTCGAGTAGTTGGCGGAGATGGACCAGCCGGTCATGATCCGGCCGACGATTTCGAGTTCATTGCCGCGGCTCTCGGAATCCTGCATGTAGCCTTGGACTTGGTTTATGATTTCGGCTTGTTTAAGGGCTACGGTGGTCTCGGTGGAGTTGACGGCGGTGGAATTGCCGATGGCGTTCCAGATATTGACAACGTTGCCCCTGTTGAAGCCGGAGAAGCCGAACTCGTCTTGGGAGATGGTGTGAAACTTCGTCCCGGTGACGAAAATGCGCCCGGAGAACAGGGTGAGCTTTACGCCGTAGTCGGTGGTGTTGCCCTTGGGGGAGCGCACGAGGTCGGCGATGGTGTTTTGGTTGGGATCGGTCGGGGTGATACGATTTGTGCCGGGGGTGCTCAGGCTGTTGGAAGTGTTGACGAAACCGGAAAGCCAAGGAGTGAAGTGCACGACACCGCCGGTCGTGCGAGTCTGGCCGTTGAACACGATGGCCTTGGCAGTGCTGGGATCGACGGGTGTCCAGACGCCGGTATTGGGGGCGATCTTTTCGCCTTCGGGGTCGCGGACGGCGACGGTGGTCCAGTTTTTTAAGCGGTCCTTGCGATAGCCAAAAGTGCCTACGATCCGGTTTTTCCAAAGGTAGAGCTGGCCCACTCCCATGTAGGCGCTGGGCGCGCGGTCCACGAAGCCGATGTTGCCCTGCGAGCGGTTGAACTCGCGCATGTAAATGTTGCTGATGGCGCCGGTCGCGGGGTCTTGATACGGGGTGGCGCCGCTAAGGTTGATAGGGCCGGGGAGGCGGAAATTGGGGTCGTTGAGTTGATTCAGGTTGTCGATGTAAGAACGGTAATAGACCTGATTGGCGCCATTTTCAGGCGTGGGGTTAAACACACCGCCGCTGGCAAGGCTGGTGCCCTTCAGCCAGTATTGCTGGAGGATCTGGCTGCGCGATTTGATGGAGCCGAGCTCGCCGAGGCCGGCGAGACGCACGTTTACCCAGTCGCGGTAGCCTTTTTCGTAGGAGAGGGTGGCTCGGGCTTGGCTGATGCTGGAGCTGGCGGGACGGCGGTCGGGCGAAACATCGTAGTAGTAGAGGTCGGCGACGGGCCGCAGTGAGCCGTTGGGCAGGTAGCGGTTGGTATCGGCGCTGATGCCATAGTGATTCCAAGAGGCGAGATTGCGAGTCTCGGTCTTGCTGGTCTGGCGATTGAAGGCGATTTCCAGGTTCAGATCCTTGGCGAGCTCGCGCTGGAGGAAGGCGGAGGCATTCATGATCTTGAAACTGCCGTTGACCCAGTTGGCTTCCGGGGCGGCCTTGGGATTGCTGCGACCGCGGGCGAAATCATTGGCGAGGAGGCCGCCCGTCGGAGACTCCGAGTAGGTGAAGAATCGGTAGTTTTGCGCGTAGGGATTGCGGTTGCTCACGACGACCCAGTCACCGCCGGTGCGCTCTTGAACACCGATGACGTTGTTGGCGCCGGTGTCGCGGATGGCGTTGCCGGGCGTGCCAACCGCACCCGTGCCGGGTGTGCCGGGGACGTAGGTCGCGGAGAAGTTGTTGAAGATGGGCCGGCCGTTGGCGTCCCAAGTGGAGGTGTTGTCGTTACCGAAAAAGGGGCGCGGGACAAAACGTTTGATATCTCCCTGCTCGAACTCCGCCTTGAGCGTGGTCTTGCGGTCGATCTGCCACTTGGCGGCGAGGAAATAGCGGTCTTGGTCGTTGTTGCCGGCAGCACGCCAAGATTCTTCTCGGCCGCGCAGGGTGACCGCGCGGAGGGCGAGTCTGTTCTTGATCAAGACGTAGTTGGCGTCGGCGGTCCAGCGCTCTCCGCCCCAGTCGTCGACGCGATTCGAGAAGCTGTAGCTGTTCTTATCGGTCTGAGCCTGCTTGGTGGTGACGTTGAGACGGCCGGCGGGCGAGCCGAAGCCATAAAGGATGGAATTCGGCCCGCGGGAAACGTCGATGCGGTCGACGATGTAGGTGTCCACCTCGCCGGGTGCGCCGAAGAAATTGATGCTACGGCCCGCGCCGGGCAGGCCGCGCACGCGGATGCTACGGATACTGTCGTTGTAGCCGTCGCCCACGGGGCCGGCGGAGCGGGCGTCATCCGTCTCGACGCGGGTGCCGACGCCATACTCCGTGGCCTCGATGATGTTGGTCGCGGCGATGTCCCTGAGGAACTCAGCGGTCATGGGGCTGATCGCAGCGGCGAGATCCTTCAAGTTGGTGCGTAGGCGGGAGCCGGCGAGGGTGTCCTGGCCGACGTAACCCGTGTCCAGATCAGTCCTGACTTCAAACGGAGAAAGGATGACGGCCGCCTCCGTTCCGGACTTGGGTGCGGGGGTGGTGTTCTGCGCCGACAGCGATGCGTTGAGGGCGACGGCCAGCGCGAGGCTGATCGTGCGGGCAAGACGCAGTGGAGTTGTTTGCGTTGGGGTAGACGGGGGCATGGTCGGGATTCTTATCGGGGTAACGAAGCGGGGTTGTAAAAGGCATGGGGGCTTACGATGCTGACGACGTGAGGTAATCGGGGCTCGCCAGCGGTCGCGAGGGGTTTGATGTTTTAACCGTAAAGTGAAATCGACTGCAGCAATCTCGATGAAACACGTAGCCGCGGCGGCGGGCGTCTCGGTGATGACCGTGTCGCTGGCGTTGCGGCGAGCGCGGAGCATCCCGGTGGCGACGCGCGAGCGCGTGCTGGCGGCGGCGGCGCGGCTCGGCTACCGGCGGAATCCGCTGGTTTCCGCGCTGATGGCGGGGCTGCGGGGGCGGCAATCGGCGGCGCGTGAGGCGCACGTGCTGGCCTATGTGGAGAGCTATCCATCCAACGCCTCGCGCCAGAGCACCGAATCGCTCCGGCGTTTCCGCGAGGGCGCGGTGGCGGGGGCGGCGCGGCACGGCTATCGGCTCGAGGTCTTTCGGCTGGGCGGGACGGGCCTGAGCGAGGAGCGGCTCGAGCGGGTGCTGCACGCGCGGGGCATCCGGGGGGTGGTCTTCGCGCCGATGCCGCGCGCGGGTGCCGTGCTGAAGCAGGCATGGACGAACCACGCGGTGGCGGCGTTGGGGTTCTCCATCGCAAGCCCCGCGCTGCATCGGGCGGTGAACAACCAGATCCACTCGATCCGGCTGGCGTTAAAATCGCTGCTCGCGATCGGCTACCGCCGGATTGGGCTGGTGATCAGCCCGGCGCACGATGCGCGCGTCGATCACCACTGGCTGTCCTCGGTGCTGTTGACGCGGCACGAGCATCGCGGCGGCGGGGTGCGGTTGCCGCTGTTGTTTTCAGAGAAGGCGAGCCCGCGTGCGCTCGACCTATGGCTGCGGCGGGATCGGCCCGAAGTCGTGGTCACGACCGAGCCGCAGGTCGGGCCCTGGTTGCGGAGGAAGAAGGGAAGCGACGGGCAACGGCCGGGCTTCGCGCACCTCGACCTCACCGCAGACCTCCCCGATTGCAGCGGAATCGACCAGAACGGCGGGATGGTGGGCGCGGCGGCGGTGGATCTCGTGATCGAGCAGTTGCACGGCAATAATTTCGGGCTGCCGGAAAACCCGAAGACGGTGCTGATTGAAGGACGCTGGGTGCCGGGACGGACCGCGCCGGGTCCGGCGTGTTGAGGGCGGAGGGGAAAAGCGGGGGAGCGGCGCACTGCGCGCTTTTCTTTTGTGCGCGCGGGGGGCAGCGTCCGCGTTTATGGCGAACGCGAGTGAAGCTCCAGCTCCGCAACTCAACCTCCATGATTTCAAACCCGAGACGATCCGCGGCACCGCGGGTTATTTTCGCGTCGGGCAGACCCGGGCGGGGATGTGGTGGTTCATCGATCCGGCGGATGCGGTGTTTTTCAGTCGCGGGGTGAACGGCGTGAATCGC
>JBDNFZ010000305.1:0-9230 GCA_041689555.1 Opitutaceae bacterium
GAGGCCGAAGACGGGGCCGAGCGAGGGCTCGCGGAGGACGGCGGCGGCGCGTTTGCCGAGGCGGGTGAGGGCGTCGGCGAGACCGATGGTGGTGGTGGTCTTGCCCTCGCCGGCAGGAGTGGGGGTGATGGCGGAGACAAGAATGAGCTTCGATTTTTCGGCGCGCGCGAGGTCGATACGGGCGAGAGGGAGCTTGGCCTTAAAGCGGCCGTGGAGTTCGAGCTCGTCGGGCGTGAGGCCGAGTTTGGCGGCGATCTCGATAATGGGGCGAAGGGCGGTTTTTTCGAATGCGGAGATGGAATCGGGGGTAACCATGCGCAGAAACGTTGCGGGGTGCGGTGGCGGCGTCGAGTGAACGTTCCGAAAAATCGGCGCGGCGGAATCGAGGTGAACCCGAGCCCGGGGGCGGTGATCGGGGAGCGGGCGTTTCGGTCCGCAACGCAAATATTGCGGTGTGGTGCACGCGCACCGGCCGCAGTTTTACGGGTCTTGGTCCGGATGAACGTGGTCCTGCGAATGGGGTGGCTGGGGATGTTGCTGGCAGTCGCGCTGTCCGGCGGTTGCGCTAGCTTCCCGCGCGGAGTGCCCGCGGCGGAAGGCATCGGCAACTTCGCCAAAGTCGACGACCGCCTCTGGCGCGGGGCGCAGCCGGATGCGGCGGGCCTCGCGCGACTGAAGGAACTCGGCGCGGCCACGGTCATCAACCTGCGCATGGCTGACGACGTGGTGCCGGGCGAGGAGGCGATGGCGCGCCGCCTCGGGCTCGGCTACGTGAACGTGCCGTTGCACGGTTTCAGCGCGCCGAGCGACGCGGAGGTGGCGCGGATGCTGGGGCTGATCGCGACGTCGCCCGCGCCGGTCTTTCTCCACTGCGAACACGGGGCGGATCGCACGGGGACGATCGTCGCGTGCTACCGGCTCCGGCACTACGGCTGGACGGCCGAGGAGGCGCTGGCGGAGGCGCGTCGCCACGGAATCTCGATCTGGGAGTTCGGGATGATCCGGTATGTGCGGAAGTTTCAGGCGGTGGCCGGGGCGACGGGAAAATGAATCTGCCGATCCGAGGGCGCTCGGCTGCGAAACGCGCAAACGAGGACGAAAGGTGAAAGAGGCGGGATGCGGCAGGTTCCCTAATCCTGAGCCGAACGACAGGGGCTGAGCCTGGATGAATCACATCGAAATGAAGCCCAGGCGCGAGTCACAGAGGGCACGGAGCCGAGCCATCGAGGCCACAGAGCAAGACAGCGTGCCTGGCTCCGTGAACTCTGCGTCCGAACTCCGTGCGCTCTGTGACAAAAACGTCCCCGATAAAAGTGTGATGCATACGGGTCCGAGCCGGAGCGGGAGTTTTGAGGTAGAGCGCAGTTTTGATCCGGTCGCAGAAGGCGTTGAACGCGGAAAAGTGAACGTTGAGGGAGGCCGGAAGTCCGGAGCGGTGGCTTGTGGGAAGGAACGGTCCCGCACTTGACGGGCCGGACAGGCTTCGTGACTTTGGGTTCTGTGGAAACACCGGCGTTCAAAGTCATCGGGCAATTGAAGAAAACGCCGTGGCAGCGTTTCGCCCGGTTGCAGCGGACGGCCGCGCAATTGGCGCGAGGGCGGGGTCAGCCCAAGGGAGTTTTCCGGTTTGCGAGCAACGAGGCCTGTGAGACATGGACAGCCAATCTGAACCGGAGCGGGAAGTAACCCGGGTCCCGACCGACGCCGATCTGGTGTCGCTGGCCCGCGAGTTCAACCGCTTGGGCGTGGCTTACGTGGTGGTGGGAGGATTCGCTATCAATCGCCTTGGTTTTGTGCGGGCGACCGAGGACATCGATTTGCTCATCGCGCGCGACCTGCGAATCAGGCCCTCGTCAAACGGGCCCTCGAGATCTTGCCAGATCGCGCGATCCGTGAGCTCGGTGGCGAAGACATCGCGCGGTGGGTTGTGGTCCTGGTAAACGACGACATCATCGTCGACCTGATGACCGAAGCCTGCGGGGTCCGTTTTGAAGACGCCGACGGCGGGATCGAGACCGAGGTTATCGACGGCGTGGCCGTCCCTTTCGCCGGAGCCGAGCTGATGTTGAAGATGAAGCAAAGCCCCGGGAAAAAGACGCCGCAGACCGGAGTTTTCTCCAGCAATTGATCCGCAACCGGCGCGGTTGATGTTCGCCGCCGCTTCTTTGGTGCGCCGGCCCGGTTCCTCGTGAACCCGAAAGCCCGAATGCACCGACACCCCGCCAGATGCCTTTTTGGATTTCTGTCGGTTCTTGGCCCGGCCTTGATCTCGTTGCTCTTGGCGGGGGCAAAAAACACCGGAGATACGCGAGCGGGTGTGATCGCGCGCACCGACGAAACGGTTAAGAAAGTGTGGCTCAAGAATCCTGTCCGCGCGGCGGAGCGTGGACGGCGTTACTGGGCCTTGGCTTCGGCGCGGGCTTCGTATTCGGCGCGGGTGTCGCGCAGGGCACGGGGAATTTCGGCGAAGGAGGCCTTGGGCTTCGCCCTCTGCGTCGCGAGGAATTCCACCACGTCGCGGAGTTCGGATTTCGTCAGGATCGCGCCGTAGATCTCGGGCATGCTCGAGGGGGCGGTGTCGCGCTTGGCGATGGCGGCGAGCGGGATCTCGATGGGCGCGCCCTCGGTGGGGTTGAGCGTGAGGGTCGTCGCGGTCTCGCCGGCGACGGTGCCGACGCGGACGCCGCCGGCCTTCAGCGTGACGACGACGGTGTCGAAGCCGGGGGCGATGTGGGCGTTGGGCTTGATGATGGATTCGAGGAGATGCTCCCGGGGATACTTGGTGCCCATGTCGCCGAGCTCGGGGCCGGCCAGGCCGCCGTCGCCGCCGAGGGCGTGGCACTTCACGCAGGACATGACGGGCTGATTGTAGAAAATTTCCCGGCCGGCCTTGGCATCGCCGCCGCGCAGCGCGACGCGGAAGGGCGCGAGCGGATCGGGGTCTTTGGCGAGGAGCTCGTCGCGCCGGGCGAGGGCGGCCTGCACGGCGGGCGTGGTGCGGGTGGCGGCGGCTTCGAGCAACTCGAGCTGCACGGCGGGCTTGATCTGGCCGGCGGCGAGGCGGTCGAGCTGGGCGACCATGAGGGCGTCGGCATCGGGGTGCTTCAGCGCGGCGAGGGCTGCGACGGCGGTGCGCTGGTCCTCGACGTCGCCGTTTAATAGGAGGTTTTTGATGACGGGCGCGGCGACGTCGGGAGAGAGTCCGGCGATGATGGGGAGGGCGGCGCCGCGGAGATCGGCGGCGGTGGACTCGCTGGCGATCTTCACGGCTTCGGCTAGGCGCGGGTCTTGGAAATGTTTGAGGGCGTTGAGGGCGGCGGTGCGGGCGGCGGGAGTTTGCGCGGCGTCGCCGACGATGGCGAAGAAGGTGTCGGCCGCGGCGGTGAGCTTGAGTTTCTCGGCGGCTTTGAGGGCGGCGGTCTGCACGCGCTCGGGGGCGTCCACGGCGAGGAGAGCGGGGAGCACGGGCGCGAGGGCATCGGCGGCGATCCGGGGGTCGCGGGTTTTCTCGGCGAGCGGGCGGTAGTTGCCGACGAGGCGGTCGCGGGCGGGCGGGGCGGGCCAAAGGGCGAGCTGGGTGAGGGCCTCGGCGCGAAGGAAGGCGGGGGCGTCTTTCTGCGTCGCGTAGGCGGCGAGGGCGGCGGCATGGTCGGGGGTGCCGAGGCGGAAGGCGGTGTTGATCGCGCGGAGCATCACGGCCTCGTCGGCGACGGGCTTTTTTAGGAAGGCGGCGAGGGCGGGTTGCGCGCCGAGAATGGGGGCGTCGTTGATGGCGAGGGCGGCTTCGCGGACGATGGCGGGATCGGCGTCGGCGAGGAATTTTTCGACTTCGGCCGAACCGAGACTACGGAAGGCGAGGAGGACGCCGAGGCGGACGGAGGGGGAGGCATCGGCGATGGCGGCGGTGAGCGCGGAGAATTGCTTGCTGCCGACGAGGCCCATGACGAGGGCGTGGCGGAGGTAGGCGTCGGTGTCGGCGTTGGCGCGGAGGGCGTCGAGGAGGGCGGGAACGCTCTCGGGCCGACGGAGTTTTCCGAGGGACTGGGCGGCGAAGAATTTCACGCGCGGAGACTCGTCCTTGAGCGCGGCAACGAGGTCGGCGGCGGAGGTGCCGACGCGGTGGTCGCCGAGAAGTTTGGCGGACTGGGCGCGGATCTCGGGGTCGGCGTCTTTGAGCAGGGCGGCGATGATCGGGAGGGCGGCGGTCTGCGTGGTGGCGAGCTGGCCGAGGCCCCAGATCGCATGGCGACGGGCGTAGGGAGCGGCGTTCTTGTCGGCGGTGACAGCGGCGAGGGCGGAAAGCCCCGCGGCGCCGCGGGCGGCGAGTTCGAATTGGACGGCGCGGCGGACGCGCATATCGGCGTGGCCGAGGAGGGCGGAGAGTTCGGCGACGGAGCCTTTGGTGTGATCGGCGGCGATGAGTTTTTTGGTTTCGAGGACGAGCGCGTCTTTTTCGTGGGCGGTATCGGCGACGGCGTAGATGCGGCCGCGTTTGGACTTGGGCCAGCCGTCGGCCCAGTCGGTCCAGTAGAGGCGGCCGTCGGGGCCGAACTTCACGTCGGTGGGGAGGGCGCCGCCGAGGAAACGCCGGACGGTGTCGACGGCGTAGGTGGCGCCGTCGGGTTTCAACTTATAGGTGAAGATACCGGAGCGGGAGACGTTGCCGACGAAGGTGGTGATGAAGAGGCTGCCGCGGAAGGAGTCGTTGAGGCCGGTGCCGGGGTAGTAGGTGATGCCGGAGGGGCCGTCCTCGATGTTGGCGAGAGGGGCGAGGGAGTTGGCGGCCTGCCCTGGGAAGCGGGGCAGCCAGAGGCGGTCGCGGTTCCAAGGGCCGGCGTTGCCCATGGGGGCGTGCTGGTAGCCGACGCGCCAGCCGGAGTCGCCGCCCTCTACGACGTGGACGAGGCGTTCCATGTCGCCGTGGTCGCAGTCGTTGTCGCCGGTGAAGAGATCGCCGGCCTCGTTGAAGAGGAGGTCCTGGGGGTTGCGAAGGCCGGTGGCGAAGAGCTCGAGCTGGGTGCCGTCGAGGTTGCAGCGGAAGACGGAGCCGTTGTCGGGGTCGATGGCGGTGGAGCCGTCGAGGGCGGTGGCGTGGGTGCCGCGGTCGCCCATGCTGTAGTAGAGCTTGCCGTCGAAACCGATGGCGAGGCCGTGCATATCGTGGCCGGTGAAATTGAAGCGGACGCCGTAGCCGGTGCTGAGGTCTTTGCGGGTCTCGGCCTTGGTGGCGCCGGTGAGGGCGGTGAGGCTGGGAATGTTGGTGAAGTAAACGGTGCCTTGGTGCGGGAGGACGCCGGAGGCGATGCCGTCGACGGCGGAATTAAAACCCTCGGCGTAGAGCGTGGAGGTGTCGGCGACGCCGGTGCCGGCGCGGTCCTCGACGAGGCGGATGCGCTCGGTTTCTTTGGAGAGCTCGGCGACGCCCCCGGGGCCGAAGCGGCGCAGGATCATGGCGCGGAAATCGGCTTGGGTGCGGTTGGCGAGTTCGTCCTCGAGGATCCACATGTAGTCGCGGATATCGAGGACGCTGGAGCGGTAGCGGTAGGTCTCGGCGACGAAGGCGCGGCCCTTTTCGTCGAAGTTGAAAGCGACGGGATTGGCGAGCATGGGCTCGGCGGCCCAGAGGGAAACGGTGAGGCCGGCGGGGACCTTGAAACGCTTGAGCGCGAGCAGGCCCTCGTCGGAGGCGGGGTTGATCTCGGCCTCGGGCTTGCGCTCCATGGGCTTGAGCTTGCCGACGACGGCTTTGCCTTGGACGGCGAGCTCGGCGGCGCGGGCGGGCGCGAGCGCGAGGGTGGCGAATGCGAGAGCGGGGAGAACGAGCGCGGCGAGGGCCGCGGAGGAGGAGCGGGTGGGACGGGGCATGGGGAGGCGCGAACGGTAGCCGGAGAGAAGCGCAGAGCAAGCGGCGAGGCGTGTGCAGGGCACGAAAAAGGAGGGCGATGGACGCGCCGCATCGGGAGCCTGCTGTGGGAGCGAGCTTGCTCGCGACTCCGGATGCGGAACGTCACGAGCGAGCTCGCTCCCACAATTTTCCTCGGCGAAAATCCCGGCTTAGAAATACAACGGCGCGCTGAGGCGGTAGGTGCGGCCGACCTGACGGATGGCTCCGGAGAACTTGTCGCCGTCGGCGAGGTTGGAGGTGTTGAGCTGGAAGCCGGCGCTCATCGTCGGGGCGTTTTGGTGCCGCGGCTTTCGGCGACCAGCTCGGGCGATCAACGCGAGTAACTTGAGCACGGTTTTCCGATTTGGTTTTGCAACTCGCGGAACCCGTCGGCCGCGAACTCGCTCGCGCTCTGACAGCGCCAGCAAGCTGGCAGCCTACTCTTGCGGAACCAAACCGGAAAGCCGTGGTAACTTGAGCGCCATGCGCACTGCGCGCTTTGCTTTTGCCGGCGTGCGGCGCATGGTCGGGCGCTTATGATGCAACCCAGCGAGGCTCCGGCCGCGCATCCCACACTTCCCGACTTCAAGCCCGAGACGGTCCGGGGGACGGCGGGCTACTTCCGTGTCGGGCAGACGCGGGCGGGGCAGTGGTGGTTTATCGACCCGCGCGACGAGGGGTTCTTCAGTTGCGGGGTCAACGCGGTCACGCGCACCGGCGGGACACGCACCGAAGGCGCCGAGCCGGCGGACGCGGTGGCGACGGCGCGGGTGCGGCTCGACGCCTGGCGCGTCAACTCGCTCGGGGTGGGAGCGTGGGCGGATCTTTGCGACCGGAGCACGGCGGACATCGCGCTCGTCGAGTTTGCCAAAGTCGCCCCGGAAACGCTGATCAAGGGCCCGGGCGCGCGCGTGCCGGACGTGTTTGCCCCGCGCTGGATCGAGGCGTGCGATCGGGCTGCGGCGGAACGATGCGGTCCGCGGGCGCTCAGCCGCGACCTGATCGGCTATTGCACCGACGACGAGCTCGGTTGGGCGCAGCCTTCTCACGAGGGCGACGCGGGCGGGATCGGCGCGATCCGCGCCGGCTGGCCGACGCTGTTGCAGATCTGCCTGAGCTTGGAGCCGAGTTTCCCCGCCTATCACGCGGCGTGGGAATTCACGCTCGCCGCACACGGCGGGGAACTCGCGAACCTGGCGCGCGCGTGGGGCGCGGACCTGCCGAACAAGCAAACCCTGCGTCAGCTCACGATGGCCGAGCAGGGCTTGGTGAGCGCGGGGTATCTCCTCGACCAGGAGCGTTTCGCGCGGGAGTTTGCGCGGCGGTATTTCGCGGTGACGGCGGCGGCGATCCGGCGGCACGATCCGCACCATCTCGTGCTCGGGTGCAGGTTCGCCGGCGGGCCGGGCGCGGCGATTCTGGCGGAGTGCGCGTGGCCGGGCGTGGACGTGCTCTCGGTCAACCCCGGCGGCGAATCGCTGTGGGCCGGCGTCGAGGCGGTCCATGGCGCGCAGGGGATGCCGGTTTTGGTCGGCGAGTTCGGCTGGACCGGCGAGGCCTTCACCGGAGCGGCGCGCGCGGACGAACCGCGCGGGCAGACGACGGTGGAGCGGATGCTGGCGCGGGGGCGGGCGGCGCTGGAGCGGGGCTTCGCGCATCCCGCGCTCGTGGGTTACGCTTGGCCGCAGTGGGCGGACCGCGACGGGGACCGGCCGCCGTTTGGCGGGGGCCTCGTCCACGTTGACGACGGCGAGGCGCGCGAGCATACGGAGTTGTTGTCCGACCTAAACACCCGGGCCGCGGCCCTCCGGCTCGCGGCCAACGTCCTCGCAAAACCATGAAACTCCTCCGTCTCTTCCTCGGCCTCGGCGCGTTGGCTTTCTCCGGATGCGGCCATCTGGATCTCACACCCGAGGGTGATCCCAACCGCTTCCTCGCGGGCACGGTGAACCTGCGGATGCCGATGGATCTGCCGGCCGCCGCGAGCGTGTTGGTGCGGGTCGTGGACAACAGCCGGGCGGACGCGCCGCAGATCCTGGGCGAGCAGACGAGCGAGCGCGTGAACGCGACGCCGGTGCCGTTCCGGGTGGAGTTCCGCGCGGAGGATGCCGTGCTGCGGCGTGGTCTGAATGTGGAGGCGCGCGTTTCGTATGGCGGCAGCCTGCGCTACTACACGGCCAAGGCGGTGGGCTTGAACCTCGGCAACTACGACCGGCCGATGGTTGTGGTGGTGGACCCGGTGAAGCGTTGAGGGCACGCGCGGCGCTTTTTCTTGCCGCGTCCGCCGGGCGCGGGCCTCATCCGGCTGCGCGCGCCGGAGATTTCCGGAGGACCGCAGCTCCCCATGCTTAAACCCACCCTTGCCGATTTCCTGAAGGCCCGCGTCCGCACGATCCGCGGGTGGCCCAAGCCCGGGGTGAATTTCCGCGACGTGACGACGTTGTTTCACGATCCCGAGGCGTTTCGGGTGATGGTCGAGGCGTTCGCGCTCGACTGCACGCAGCAGCGGATCGACCTGATCGCGGCGGTCGATGCGCGCGGCTTCATCATGGGCGGGGCGCTCGCCTACCAGCTCCACAAGCCCTTCGTCCTCGTGCGGAAGAAGGGCAAGCTCATCCACAAAACCATCTCCGCCGACTATGCCCTCGAATACGGCACCGCGTCCGTCGAAATCCACGCCGACGCCTGCGAAGCCGGCGATCGCATCCTCATCCTCGACGACCTGATCGCGACGGGCGGCACGTTGCTGGCGGCGACGCAGCTTTTCCGCCAGCTCGGGGGCGAGGTCATCGGCGTGGCGGGCATCATCGATCTGCCGGAGCTGGGCGGAACGGCGAAGCTCCGCGCGGCCGGGCTCAACGTCCACACGCTCTGCGAATTCACCGAAGCAGAGTAGGCCGGGGGTCCGGCTCCATCCCTTTCATCCGCGCTTTTCATCCGATTTTTTTCCATGGCTCTCACGATCTGGACCAACGCGAAGTTCGACCCCGCTGTCACCCAACTCCTGCACGATGGCACCCGCGCGCATCGGCTTGTCACGGCTCCGACCGCGAGCGCCTCGGTGCTCACCGCGGGGCAAACGGACACGGCGCTGGCATCGGCGGATATCGCGTTCGGCCAGCCCGACCCGGCGGACTGCCTGCGCTATGCCAACGTCAAGTGGGTCGAAGTCTCGACGGCAGGCTACACGCGCTACGACACGCCCGAGTTTCTCGAGGGCTTCCGCGCGCGCGGCGCGACCTTCACCAACGCCTCCGGAGTCTTCGCCGATCCGTGCGCGCAGCATGTGCTCGCGATGATGCTCGCCTTCGGTCGCCAGCTCCTGCCCTCGCATCGCGACCAACTC
>JBDNFZ010000306.1:0-6525 GCA_041689555.1 Opitutaceae bacterium
TCAAAACCTCGAAAATGATCTAGCGGCAGGCGGAACGATAGCGACGAATCGTATGGCGAGCATGGAGGCCGCCGTGAAAAAAACAACGGCGCCGCGTTTCATCGGCATCACAGCCGCAGCCGACGACGGAGCCCCGATTTCGCAATTACTCACTTTTGGGACCGAGTGTCCCGCCGTCTTTGTTGCGGCGCTTCCCTGCGGAAAGATGAAAATGGTAACTGCAGACGGGTGCCTACACGAGAGCGCTCAGAAAATTGCCGGCACTCTGTGGGAAAAATTGAGGCGAACCGGGAACCGTCGGGACGAGAAGAATCAACTGATCAACATCCTCGGGCGGATGGGAGGCTACGCTCCTGAAGGTTTTGCGGACTCTATTGCGCTAGACCTCACCTCTGCGTCCAAGGCACACTGGCTGTTTGCCGCTGGCCGCGTGCTCCGGACACCGGGCCATGGAAACTCTCTGTTTCGAGTTATAGCCCGCGGCGGCCCCCAGCAAAGCCGGATTAACAACCCTTGGCTGCGGGCTATTGTCTATGCGATTTACCAGCAGGAAGATCTTTTAAGTGCCATTCCCCGCGAGAACCTGTTCGCGGCATTTGAGAGGTGCGTTGATCAATTGCAGCATCAGGTTACGGGAAGGAACGCAAAAATTATTTTCGTCAATTGCTTGCGCGCTCTGGCTCTCTTGCTCCGTGCGCGCCAATATGCAGCAACCCGGGATTTCCTCTGCATCGACTCGTGCCCACCGGAGGAAAAAAAGCTCGTCACGATCACCAAACGAATTCTCGGGGAAGCGGATGACCTATATTTATCAGGTCAGAAGAAGTCGTTGCTGAAGCGGCTCCGCGAATGGATCGACTTCAGCTCCGATACGGATGAGTTGCCGCCAATAATCGAAGATGGTGAAGATCCTGGCGATGGGGATGGAGACTAACGGCCTCCCGAACTTAAACTACGGTTCCAGAAGCGGTGCGCTTTGGCCACTCAACTGCCCACTGGCCAACCATGGCAAGAGCCGTGCCCTCCTTTGCAGGCGTATGCCTTCAGCCGACGGAGGCAGTCCTGGGTTTTGGAATTTCCAGCTTGCTTGGGGTGCTCGATCCGGCGGCGTTGCCCAACGCGTGGCGCGGTGTTTGAGATTGGCGTTCTCGAGGGCTTCTTATCACGTCAGCAACCGGGTAATTGGAGGCAGGATTCGTTCGGGACGCGGGACGGGGGCGGCGTTGGCGCCGTGCTCGTTTGCGGCGTGTGTCGGGCCAGGGCGACGCTTGCCGGCATTCGCGATCATTTGCAGCCACTGCTATCCGACACCGGAGACACCGCAGGCCGTTCTCGCCACGGGGATTCACGGGCAGGAGGCGACATAAGCGCGTAGGAGCAAATTTATTTGCGATCCGGTCCGGCGGAGCGTGCGCCATTGTTCGGAATCGCAAATAAATATTCTCCTACCGGGGGGCGTGTGAGCTCAGCGGCCGTAGACGCCGCCGTTCACGTCGGGGGCGGGCGCCGGCGCGGACGAGCCGGTCGGCGGCTGCGCGGGAATCGACGGGAAGAAAAAAATTCCGGGCAAAGCCGTTGACGCGGTGCGAGCGGGGCTCGTTATTGAGGCAATCCCGCGGAGGAGCGGCGGTGTCCAGCCGTCGAGTGCCTCTGCTTTTCCCGCTTTTTCACTCCCTCATACGTGCTGCCTGCGCCCCGTCTATTGCAGTGGGTTTTGTCGCTCGCCGTCTTCTACCTGACGGTGATGTCGCTGCTTCGCGTGGGAACGTATCTGACGTTCAGGCACGAGGCGGTGACGTGGGCGCAGGCCCTGCCGGCGTTTCTACTCGGTTGGCGCTACGATGCGCGCGTGGTCGGGGCGGCGATGTTGGTGCTGCTGGCGCTGGGCGGACTGCCGTCGGTGGGCGCGTTCCGCGGCGCGGTGGGGCGGCGCGTGTGGCTCGGGTTGCTCGGGGCGTTCAGCGCGGCGCTGGCGGTGCTCTATGTGAGCGACTTTTTGCATTTCCGCTACCTGAGCCAGCGGCTCAACGCCTCGGCGCTCGGGATGCTCGCGGATGCGACGATCTCGGCGACGATGCTGTGGGAGACGTATCCGGTGGTGCTGATCGCTCTCGGTATCGTGCTGGCGGTGGCGGTGGGCATGGTGGTGGCGGCGTGGTTGCACCGGCGGGCTGAGACGGCGGTCGCGCCGACGCACCGCGGGGTGCGGGCGGCGTGGTATGGGGCGGCGGTCGCGGCGTGCGTGGTGGGAATTTTCGGACGCGTGGGGCAGTATCCGCTGCGCTGGAGCGATGCGTTCAACCTGCGGAGCGATTTCGGGGCGCATCTCGCGTTGAATCCGGTGGAGTCGCTGGTGAGTTCCCTGGGTTTCCGCGCATCGGGCTACGACGTGGCCGAGGTGGGTTCGCATTATATGCGGATGGCGGCGTATCTCGGGGTGACGCGGCCGGACAAAAAGCGGCTGCCCTTCGAGCGGCGGGTGGAGACGCCGGCGCTTGAAGCGGGAAAGGCGCCCAACGTCGTGCTCGTGATCTGCGAGTCGTTCAGCGCCTACAAGAGCTCGATGTGGGGCAACCCGCTCGACACGACGCCGTTCTTCGCGGAGCTGTGCAAACAGGGCGTGTTCTTCGACAACTGCTACACGCCGCACGTGGGCACGGCGCGCGGGGTGTGGGCGACGATCACCGGCATCCCCGATGTGGAGATGGTCGAGACGGCGAGCCGCAATCCGGCGCTGGTGGACCAGCACACGATCATCAACGATTTCGTCGGTTACGAAAAATTCTACTTTCTCGGCGGGAGCACGAGCTGGGCGAACATCCGCGGCCTGCTGACCGGGAACATCGCGGACCTGCAGATCTTCGAGACCGGCCACTTCAAGTCCCCGCGCGTCGATGTGTGGGGCATCAGCGACAAGAGCCTTTTCCTCGAGGCGCACGAGGTGCTTCGCGCGCAGACGAAGCCGTTCTTCGCCGTCATCCAGACGGCGGGCAACCACCGGCCCTATACGATCCCGCGCGAGGACCTGAAGGAGTTTTCCCGGATGGATGTGCCGCCGGAGAAACTGAAGGCGGCGGGTTTCGAATCGGCGGCGGAGTTCAACGCGTTTCGCTACTCGGACTATACGTTCCGGAAGTTCATGGAGGCGGCGAAGCAGGCGCCGTATTTCGACAACACGATCTTTGTCTTCGTGGGCGATCACGGCATCGGCGGAAACGCCGGCGCGATGTTTCCGCCCGCGTGGACCGAGCAGCGGCTGACGTCTTACCATGTGCCGCTGCTGTTCTACGCGCCGAAGCGGCTCAAGCCGCAGCGCGTGCACAGCGTGGCGTCGCAGGTCGACGTGCTGCCGACCGTGGCCGGACTCGCGGGGATCCCGCACCGCAGCCGGGCGCTCGGCCGCGATCTCATCCGGCAACAAACGATCGACGGCGGGCGCAGCAACGCGGCCTTCATCGTCGACCACAACACGAAGACGATCGGCCTCATCAAGGGCGCGCACTACGGCAGCCACCAGCTCGGCACGGGACGCCAGGAGTTCGTCTGGGCGGATTTTGCGTCGCCGCCGCCGCCGGGCGGGCTCGACGCGGATCGGGAAGAACACAAGCTGCTCACGACGGCGTTCTACGAAACCGCCCGCTATTTGCTCCGCCATAACAAGAAATCCGATCCCGCGAAAGATTCCGATTAACCCCTTGCCCCGCCCCATTTGCACCCCGGATCCCGCACGGCGCCCCGCCACGTGCGGAGCCGCGGCGTCGCGACCCACCACCCCATGACACCCTCCGTGGCCGACGCCCTTTCCGGCCCGCCCAACCGCAACCGCAGTTTGCCGCGACCGCAGCGGATCGTGCTGATCACGCTCACGCTCGCGGTGGGCTACTTTACGGCGCGGCACGCTCCGGACGGTCTAAATTCTGCGCCGGTGGGCGTCGAACCGAAGGAAATCGCCGTGGCGGCGCCTCCCCGCGCGACGTCGGCGTCGGCGGCTCCTGCGGCGCCGCAGTTCGCCGAGTCGTGGGTCTCGCCCAGCGGGCACATGCGGTCGGCTCACAGCAGCGCGATCTGCGCGCTGCCGAGCGGGGATATGCTGGCGGTGTGGTATGGCGGCACGCGCGAGGGCGCGACGGACGTCGCGCTCTTTACCTCGCGGCTGAAGCGGGGCGAGACGAAGTGGACCGTGCCGGTGTTGGCGGTCGACCGGATAATCGCCCAAGACGAACTCGACCGGAAGATCAAGAAGGTGGGCAACGCGGTGATCTTCCCGGACCGGACCGGCACGTTGTGGATGGTCTACGTCAGTGTCTCGATGGGGGGGTGGTCGGGGAGCGCGCTCAACGTGAAGACCTCGCTTGACGAAGGGCAGACGTGGGGGGCGAGCCGGCGGCTGACGCTCAATCCGTTTCTCAATATCAGCACGCTCGTGCGCAACAAACCGATCTACGCGAGCGACGGTCGCATCGGGCTGCCGGTTTACCACGAGCTGGCCCTCAAGTTTCCGCAGATCCTGTGGATCACGCCGGGGCCGCGGGGGACCGTCCAAGAATACCGGATGCGCAACATCGCCGCGGAGACGGGGCTGCTCCAGCCGACGCTGGTGCCGCTCGACGACGACCGCGTGCTGATGCTGCTGCGGGACGGGCGGCCGGAGCGAAGGCTGCACACGGCGATTTCCGACGACAACGGGTGGACTTGGTCCAAAGCGGTGCCGAGCGAGCTGCCGAATCCGGACGCGGCGGTCGACGGGCTGCGGCTGCGCGACGGACGCATTCTGCTTGTCTACAACCACGCGCAGCACGGGCGGGAGAACCTGCGGCTGGCAGTCTCGGCGGATTCGGGGCGCTCGTGGCAAGCGGGGCCGGTGCTCGAGGCGGCCGCGGGCCGGGAGTATTCGTATCCCTACCTCGTGGAGGACCGGGGCGGGCAGATTCACCTCACCTACACGTGGCAGCGGGAGCGGATCAAACACGCGGCGTTCAACGTCGCCTGGCTCGACCGCCAGATGCTCGCGGCCACGGGCGGAGAACCGGAGGCGATTCTGCGATGATCCCGACATTCTACACCATGGTGCTGGCGGCGATCCTCTGGCTGGTGTTGCTCTATGTGGCGGCGCGGGTGCGGGTGCGCGGGTGCTCGCGGCGCGTGAACCTGGCGCTCGGCATCGCGGCCGTGCTCCTGCTGTTCGTGCCGGTGGGCAGCGTGCGGCTGTGGAGTTGGTTCTTCGGCTTCTGTCCGAATCCGAGTCTGCCCATGCTCGGCATGGTCTGCGCGGGGATCTGGCAGCGGTTGTTCGGGTTGGAGGTGTTGAAGCCGGCGGACTGGCGCGCGACATGGATATTCGGCGCGGTCACGGGCTCGGTGCTGTATCTGCACCCGATGGTCATCGGTTCGCTCGATCTCTACTACTGGGGCTGGGAACACGAGCTGGCGGCGGGGAGTCTTGCGGTGCTGGCGGCGGTCTTTCTTGCGATCGGCAACCGGCTGGGCGTGCTGCTGTTGGCCGCGTTGATCGCCTATGCGTGCCGGGCGCTCGAGTCGGTGAACTGCTGGGACTATGTGATCGATCCGTTTTTCTGGTTGATCGGTATGGTCGTGATGGCGGGTCGCGCGGCGGGCGCGCTGGCGTCGCGCTGGCGGTTGCGCCGCACGGGCGAATCGACGGCTCCGTTCAAGGGCGCGGTCGTGTTGCCCAAGCCGGCGGCTTGAGCGGCGGGGCGATCCGGCGGGGCGTCGCGGCGGGGTCGGAGATGACGTGGGCGCGTAGGAACAAATTTATTTGCGATTCGGTCCGGCGGGGCGGGCGCCGTTTTTCGGAATCGCAAATAAATTTGCTCCTACCGGGGGGCGTTTGCGCTCAGCAGCCGTAGACGCCGCCGTTCACGTCGAGGGTGGCGCCGGTGATGAAGCCGTCGAACTCGCTTGCGAGAAAGACGGCGGCGCGCGCCACATCGTCGGCGTTGCCGCCGCGCGCGAGAGGGATTCCCGCCACGGTCGCGCGGGCGGCCTCGGCGGTCGTGTGCGTGTTGTGGAAGCTCGTGCCGAGGATCAGGCCGGGGGCGATCGCGTTGACGCGCACGCCCTGCGGGCCGAGTTCGTTGGCGAGGGCGCGCGTGAAGGTGAGCACGGCGCCCTTGGCGGTGGAGTAGGCGAGGGAGCCGGCGTGGCCGCCCTTGCGGCCCGCGAGCGAGGAGAGGTTGACGATGCTCGCACCGCCCCGGCTTTGTGCGGCGGCGAGGAGATGCGGGAGGGCGGCACGCGTGACGCGGCGGACGCTGCCGACGTTGAGCGAGATCGTCTGCGCCCAGAAATTGTCGTCGGCCTCGGCGAGGGTTTTGCGCGCGATGAGGGAGCCGGCGTTGTTGATGAGGATGTCGAGTCCGCCGAGGAACGCGACCGCCTCGGCGACGAGCGGGTCGCAGCCTTCCGTCGAGGTGAGATCGGCGCTCGCGCTGGCGAAGCGCCAGCCCATCGCGGCGGCTTCGTCGGCGAGTTGGCGGGCGCCGGCGTTGCTGCTGCGGTAATGGA
>JBDNFZ010000307.1:0-1558 GCA_041689555.1 Opitutaceae bacterium
ATCATGGATGGTCGGGAACGGTGACGGACCTTAGGGCCGGAAGTTACGGTGGAATACGGAAAAGTCAGGGGTTACGCGATCGGTGCGCTCAAGGGGTTATGGCGAGCCAATGGGCGAGGTCGGCGTCGTCGAGCAGGTTCTTTCCGAATTGGTAGTCGCTGGCGAGGAGTTTGGCGTAGCTCAGCTCGGCGAAGCGGCGGCAGTGGAGGAGGACGCGGGCGCGCTGGCCGGGGGCGCGCACGAGGCGGCCGAGGGCCTGGTTGACCTTGGCCATCCCGGGAATCTGGTAGACGCGGCGGAATGCGGCCTCGCGGCCGAGGGCGGAGAATTCCGCGAGGCGCGCGCGTTGCACGGCGTTGACCTCGGGGAGCGCGGGGCCGACGACCATGGCGTGGGTGATGCGGCCGCCCAGAAGATCGATACTTTCGGCAAAACTCGAGCCGAGGACGAGGAAGAGCGCGTCGGTGAGCGCGAGGGATTCCTCGACCCAGGCGGTCTGCGCGGCGAGGTCGGTGAGGCGGGGTTGCTGGGCGACGCGCAGGCCGGGATGGTTCCGGTCGAGCTCGCGTGCGATGAGCTCGGCGTAGGCGTAGGAGGGGAAGAAAACGGCGACGCAGGACGTGGCCGTTTTTAGCCGGGAGTTGAGAGTTGAGAGCGGAGAGACGGAGGCGGAGACCGACGCGGCGTGAAGGGCGGCGATGGCTGCGGCGGTGGTCGTGTGGTGCCGGGCGCGTTCACGGTAGGAGGTGTCGACGCGGAGATCGTAGGCGACGTCGTAAGCCCCTTCGCGCCACGGCGTGTGGGCGACGACGGTCGCAGGACCATGAAGTTGAAAGCCGGAAGTTGAAGGTTGAAGGCCGGAGGGGTTTAGGCCGATGGCGGCGGTGAACTCGGGGGCGGGGCCGAGGGTGGCGCTGGCGAGGACGACGCCGCCGTAGGCGCGGAGGGTTTCGCCGAGAACATCGGCGGCGTCGAGGCAGGTGAACGCGAGCTCGGCGGGGCGGGGCGACCAAAGCAGTTTCCGGAGGAGGGCGTTGCCGAGCCATTCGGAGAGTTGGGGCGCACTCCAGAGGATCGGCGCGAAGTGCGGGCCGAGGGCGGCGGAATCCACGGGGGTGGCGGCGAGGGCGGCGGAGACCTGGGTGAGCGTATCGGCGACGTCGGCCTCGAGGGCGGGGTCGAGGGCGTCGGCGGCGGGGAGGGCGGAGAGCAGCAGCGTCCAGCTTTCCCAGGCGCGGAGCAGCGTCGGCGCCGCCCGCAGATGGTCGAGCTCGGTGAGGAGGGCGCGGGCGTCGGCGCCGTGGGCAGTGTGGGAGTGGGCGTCGGCGACGCGGGCGGGGAGGTTGTGCGCCTCGTCAACCAAGAGCAGCGTGCGGGCGGGATCGAAGCCGGGTTGGTTGTAGAAGAGCGTGCGGTTGGCCGGCGCGAAGACGTAATTGTAGTCGCCGATCCAGACGTCGTTGAAGGCGAGGGCGGCGCGGGTGATCTCGTAGGGACAAATGCGGGCGGCCCGGCCGGCGGCGCGAAGCGTGGGGAGGTCCCGGGTCTGACCGTCGAG
>JBDNFZ010000308.1:0-3500 GCA_041689555.1 Opitutaceae bacterium
GCATGGGCTACCTCGGCGCCGCCACCCTCCCCGCGCTCCGCGAAAAAGCCCGCTACATCCGCGTCAGCCCCGCCGGCCAAAAAGAAGCCGCGCCCCACGACGTGATCGAGGTCTCGACCCGGAAGAACTGATCTGGACCGCCGATTTACTTTCGGATTTTTTCGCGTCCTTTCGCGACTTTCGCGGGCCGTCCTATCTCCGCCCAAACTGCGGATGCCCCTCGATCCGCGCGGCGAACTCCGCCCGCGCCTCCTCGGTCGCCGCCAAGCTCGCCGGAAACTTCGCATCACTGCGCCGCCATCGCACCAACCACTCCTCGCCGAGGAGCTTCATGCCCCTAGCCCCTCGCCCCTCGCCCTGCCCCTGCGGCCGTAAGGCCGCCGCCACCGTCGTCGCCGCCCGCGGTCCCGTGCTCACGCCGTCGCCCACGTAGAAACCCGCCGAGAGCAATGCCACCCGCACCGCCGTCGCCGACGAGTAGGTGAACAGCTCCGCCGG
Source organism: Opitutaceae bacterium (assembly GCA_041689555.1). Taxonomy (GTDB): domain Bacteria; phylum Verrucomicrobiota; class Verrucomicrobiia; order Opitutales; family Opitutaceae; genus Tous-C4FEB. The sequence goes on from JBDNFZ010000308.1 coordinate 499, forward strand.
CTTCGGCGCGCAATGCGCCCGCATCCGCGCAAACACCTCCGGCACCCAGAGCGCCCCGTCTGTCTTCATGGAAAACGGATCGTAGAAGATCACCTCCGGCGCCGCCGTCGCCGGGAATTTTTCCAGAAAATCCCCGTGGTGAAGCTCCCACACCAATCGGCCCGTCGGATGCGTCCAGCGTCCGTTCGCCAGCAGCGCGTGCGGCGCCCCGTGCCGCAGGTGCGGGAAAAACTGCGCGTGCTTCGCCGCCAGCCGCAGCGGATCGAGATCGATCTCAAAGCTCACCAGCCGCACCGGCCGCACCGCCGCCGCCCCGCGCTCCGCCAGCACCCGCTCGAAACACTGCAACGCCGCCATCGCGTTCGACGCCGCGCCCAAGCCCACGTCCCAGATCACCAATTCGCCGCCGCCGTCGTCGTCGTCGCCTTGCCGCACGAGCCGGCCGGCCAACCTCGACTGCTCCACATAAAGCCGGTCCGCCTCGTCGCTCGGGCGATTCACCGAATGCATCACTTCGCCCGAGCTGATCTGGCGGATGCTCGCGAATCCCTCCGCCGCCTTCACGATGTCGTAGTCGCCCAGCCTCGGCAGAGTCGGCGCCCGCGTGCGCTTCTGCAGCACACTCGGATTCTCGTCGTCGGCGCGCACGAGTTGCGTGCGTTGCCGTTCGTAATAAGCCAAAAACGTCCCCGCAAAAATCGCCGCCCGCATCTCCCGCATCAGCCGGTGATAAAAGGCCATGTTATGCGTCGCCAACAGATGCCACCCGAGCAACTCGTCCGCCTTCACGAGGTGGTGCAGATACGCCCGCGAATACGTCCGGCACGTATGGCAGTCGCACGCCGCGTCCAGCGCCGCCTCGTCGAATTTGTAGCAGGCGCGCGTCAGCCGCAGCTTGCCATGCGAAGAAAAAACCGTTCCCCGCTGCGCGAGCTGCGACGGGATGATGCAGTCAAACATGTCCACACCCCGGTGCACCGCCTCCAGAATGTCGATCGGCGTGCCCACGCCCATCAGGTAGCGCGGCAGATTCGCCGGCAGGAAATCCGTCACGAAGCCCGTGAACTCATACCGTTCCGCGTGCGTCTCGCCCACCGCGAGCCCGCCGATCGCGAGCCCGTCAAACGGCAGTTTCGTCAGATACGCCGCGCTCGTTTTCCGCAGATCGTGGTGACACGCCCCTTGCACGAGTCCAAACATCGCCTGCGGCCCGTCGCCCCGCGCGCGCAACGACCGCTCGGCCCACCGGTGGGTCAGCCGCATCGCCGCCTCCGCCTCGGCGAAGCCCGCCGTCGAGGGGATGCACTGGTCGAGGACCATGTTGATGTCGCTTCCGATCGCCCGCTGCATCGCCACGCTCGTCTCCGGCGAGAGCAGGTAGTTCGTCCCGTCGACATAGCTCTTAAACCGCGCGCCTTCCTCGTTCATCGCCCGCTCGCCCGGCAGCGAAAAAATCTGAAACCCGCCCGAGTCCGTCAGCACCGGACCGTCCCAGTTCATGAAGCGGTGGATGCCGCCCAGTTTTTCAAACACCGCCGCGCCCGGCCGCAGCATCAGGTGATACGTGTTCGCCAAGAGCACCCGCGCCCCCGTCGCCTTCAACGACTCTACGGTCTGCCCCTTGACCGTCGCCTGCGTGCCCACCGGCATGAAGACCGGCGTCCGCACGTCGCCGTGCGCCGTCGTAAACGATCCTGCCCGCGCCCGTGAGCCGGGCGCCTGTTGTTCCAGTTTGAAATTGAGTCGGGACATTCGCGCAAAAACCGCGCGACCACCGCGCGGTCCGCCATTAGGAAAAACTTTCCGCGCCAAGCGAAGCCCTTTGTGCGACCCGGCCTCGCGCCCTACCGCGCCGAGAACAATCACCGTCCTCGGCCCGCCGAGTAATGATTTGACGGCCCCCGCCGCTGTTTTACCCAAAGACCATGCGTCCCCTCGCGTTTTTCGCGTCCAGCCTGCTGTTGCTCTCGCTCGTTCCCGCTGCCCCGGGCGCCATCGACCCCGCATCCGACCGCGGCGCCGCCCTTTTCCAACTCCAGTGCGCCGTTTGCCACAACGCCGCCGGCGAGGGTATCGCCAACGTTTTCCCCCCGCTTGCCGCCTCCGATTCTCTGATGGCCGACAAGGAGCGCAGCATCCGCATCGTCCTCCAAGGCCTCAGCGGCCCGATCAGGGTCAACGGCAAGGACTACAACAACGTCATGCCCGCGCAGTCGGGCCTCGCCGACGATCAGGTCGCCGCAATCCTCACCCACGTTCGCAACTCCTGGGGCAACCGCGGCGATGCCGTCACCCTCGCCGAGGTCGCCGCCGTCCGCGCCACCTTGGCCGATGCCCCCAAGGCCGATGATCCCTTCTCGCTTCTGCCCTCCCCTCCTGCCGGGTTCAAGCTCCGCGAGGTCGCCCGTCTCGCCGATCATGGCGCCCGTCTCGCCACCGCCCCGGGCGCCGACTGGATCATCATTCTTAACCCCAAAGGTGACCTCTACCGGCTGCAGCTTGAAACCGGCTCGGTCACCTTGATCGTCGCCGCCAAAGACTACATTGAGCCGGGTGCCGGCGGCGTTGCCGCCCTCGGCCTCACCATCGACTCCTCCCGCCGGCTCTACGTCGTCACCAACCGCCAGTTCCCGCAACTGCCCTACCACCTCAACCGCGTCGTCATCTTCCGCTCTGCGCCCCTCGACGCCGCCGGCACACCCGCGCAACTCCGGCCGTGGTTCACCGCCGACTACCCATGGGGTAACAATTACTACAACCACGGCGTCGGCCATATCGCCGAGGGTCCCGACGGCCTGATGTATGTCAGCAGCGGCTCGCGCACCGACGGCGGCGAGACCGACGGCGGCAAGGCCGGCCGAGCCTCCATTTTCTGGAAGGGCGCCGAGACCGCGATCACCGCCGCCATCTGGCGCCTCGATCCGCGCTCCGAAAACCCGACCATCGACGTCTTCGCCCACGGCATCCGCAACGCCTGGTCCTTCGCGTGGAACGACCGCGGC
>JBDNFZ010000309.1:0-19278 GCA_041689555.1 Opitutaceae bacterium
AAGGCCCAAGGTCCGAACGGGACTGACCGCAGGCGGGGAGGGCGGGCCGGCCGGCCCGCCCTCCCCAACACCGCTGGCCAAGGGCAGCTTGCTTGAAGCCTCTGCCCTTGGCCAGCAGTGCTACAAGGTCCCGACGCTACCTTGGAAATTCCGGAATTCGTCGGCGGTCGTTCCGAGTTCAACCGGGCGTGGCCTTTGTGCGGCGCGGTGGCTACGCTTATCCCGTCGGCTGGGTGCGGGCCGGATATCTGTAGGAAAAGCCCTGGCTTGGCCGCGGAAGCTTCATCCAGTTCGGAAAATCCTGCGGCAGGATGCCGCAGCCATTTTAGAGCGCAAAAGGTGGAGGGCGTTATCCGGACCGGTCCACCATCGGCAGCGAAAGGCGACGGAGGCGGCTGTTCGGCGAAGCCTCAGTTTTTTTCGGATTTCGGCGCGCCTCCGCCGAGGCGGCGGGCGGGATCCATCTTCGCGAGATCGGCGGCGGTCGGGCTGCCGCCAAACTGGCGATAGTAGATTTCTTGGAAGGGATTGATCGCCGGGCCCACGGCTTTTTCGTTCACCATCAGCGGCAGACACTCGGCCCACCATTTGTCGAAAGCGGCGCCGAGTTCCTTGGCGACGTCGGGATGCTGCGCGATGACGTCGGTTTTCTGGCCGTAGTCGGCGCCGAGGTCGAACAACTGCCATTTCGGTTCGCGGCCACCGTTTTCGCTGACGAGGGACCAGCGGGTGTTGCGCACGGCAGCCATCTTGAATTTTCCGTCGTTGGGGTCGCCGAATTTCGGCCAGCGGCCCTGGTGGGTGAATTGAAAGCGGTCGGGCAAGGCGGCGGCGGGATTTTGTAGCGAGGGCACGAGACTGCGGCCTTCGACTTGGGCGGAAGCGCGTGCGGAGATTTTCGCTCCGGCGATTTCCGCGATCGTGGGGAAGAAATCGATGTGGGCGGAGAGCACGCCGCAGTCGGCGGGCGCGAGGGTGCCGGGCCAGCGCCAAAGCGAAATCGCGCGCGTGCCGCCGAGCCAAGCGGTGCCCTTGGCGCCACGCATGCCGGCGTTGAACAGTTTGGTGCCGAAGGCGCCGCCGTTGTCGTTCATGAAGACGACGAGGGTGTTTTGGGCGATGCCCCAGGCGTCGAGCCGGGCGAGCAGTTGGCCGATGTTTTGGTCGATGTTGTGCAGCATCCCGTAAAAATTCTCGGTGGCGGCATCGAGGCCTTTCCCGGCGTAGAGCGCGCGATCCTCGGGGCGCGCGTTATAGGGCGAGTGGGGGGCGTTGGTGGCGATGTAGGCGAAGAAGGGTTTTTTCGACTGCCGGCGCGCCCCGATCCAACGCGTGGCTTCGGCGAAGAACAGGTCGGTGCAATAGCCCTGGGTTTTCACAAACGTGCCGTTGTGCAGGAGCGTCGGGTTGAAATAGGTGTTGCCGGGGGCGTCGCCGCAGGAGCCGGGAAAGATCTGGCCGATACCACCGCCGCCATGGATATAAATCTCGTCGAAGCCGCGGCGGCCGGGCTGATAGTCGGCCTCGTCGCCGAGGTGCCATTTGCCGAAAATGCCGGTGGCGTAACCGGTCGACTGAAGCACCTGCGGCAGCGTGATGGCGTCGAGGGTGAGGCGCTCGCGTTCGAGGATGGTGTGGGTGACGCCGTTTTTGAATTCATGGCGGCCGGTGAAGAGGGCGCTGCGCGTAGGGGAGCAGGTGGGGCTGACGTGAAAGTCGGTAAACCGGACGCTTTCGGCGTGCAGCCGATCCAGATGAGGGGTTTTGAGGACCGGGTTACCATGGGCGGAGAGGTCCCCGTAGCCTTGGTCGTCGGTGATGATGAAAATGACGTTGGGCCGCTGGCCGACGACGGGTGCGGCGGCGAGGTTTGCAAACGGGGTCAATAGCGAGAGGACGAGGGCAAGGGCGGGGTGGTTCATGGGAGGGGCGGAACGTTAGTGCCAGGCGATGTGGGCCTGCTTCGTGGTGAGGTCGACCGAGACGGAGGCGTGGGCGAATTCGCGCGTGGCGGTAAGGCCCTGCCAGACGGCATCGCTCTTCGGCGGTCCGAGCGGGCGAACGAATTCCGGGTAGGCATCGAGCATGCCGTGTTCCTGGCGATAGCCCCACGAGTAGCAGAAGTGGGAGCCGGGTTGCGCGGCGGCGAGGAAGCAGGCGAGCGGAAAAGCGAGGCGCTCGCGGGCGAGGGCGAGGAGTTCGGCCTGCGGGCGCTTCATCATGTCGGCGTCGAGCCAGTTGAAGCCGGGCCAGCCTTTCAGGACGACGAATTTTCCCTTGGCGGCGGCGATCGCGAGCGAATCGAGGTCGGCTTTGAGGTCGGCGGGCGCGGTGGTGTTGAAGGCGTCGAAGTGCTCGATCATCAGGCCGTCGATGCCTTCCCAATCCAGAAGTTGGCGAAAATCGGTGGTGCGAAGTCCGTTCGCGAGGACGACGCGACCGGGGCCGAGCTTACGCTTCGTGAGCGCGAGCATCTCGCGGAGACCGGCGACGACGGCGCGGGCTTTCGTGGCGCCGACTTGGCGGGCGAGGGCCGGGGAGAGCGCTTGCGGCAGGGCATCGGCGAAGACGCCGTCGAGCGCGGAGTCGCGATTCGCGGTCGCGACGATCTCGGACCACCACTCGCGAAAGTCCGCGTTGGACGGATCGGGGCGCGGCGTGCCCGAGGGATGTGTGACGATCTCGCCCGCGGCGGTCCGCAGCGTCCACTCCGTGCGGTAGGTCTTGAAGGCGTCGTAGCCGGGCCAGTTGATGAAGGCGTTGAAGTAGAACAGCACCTTCACGGCGGGATTGCGCTGCTTGAGGCGGCGGGCGGTGTCGGCAATGCCGGCTTCGGTGCTGCCGTGGGCCGCCACGCCGTGGCTTTTCTCAAGGGCGATGAAACGACTTTGGCCCGCGATAAAATCGATCTGGGCGTCGGTGAGGTCGCCGGTGCGGTGGCCGAAGTGGATGTTCAATGGAACGCGATCCCACGTGAAGCCGGGAAACACGGGCGTGACGGTTTGCAGCTCCGAGCTGAGCGTCAGTCCTTCGGCGTCAAGGTTGAAGAACCATTTCGTCGTCCCGCTCGGCAGCGGAGCGGAGGCGCGGGCGCGGACCGAGGTGATCTCCAATTTCGCCGGCAATTGTTCCCAGTCGGCGGCGCGCTTGAACACCAGCGTCGCGGTGCGCACGGGCCGCTTCACCTCGAAGTCGACAGAAGCGGTGCCGTCTCGATTTTCCCGCGCGACTTCGCGCGCCCACGGCCCGCCGGTTGCCACGACGGCTTTCGCGAAGGCGTAGCTGTCGGGCGGATTCCAGCCGGCGGCGTGGCCGTGCCGCATGTCGAACGGGACGGACACCGTGCGCGGCCCGGGCGCGGCGCGGTAGCTGGCCTGCTGGATCTCAAGGGGAAAATGCGCGTCGCTCGGACCGGTAAGCCAGAGCATCGGCAACGTGGCGCGCGGCAGCCGGAGCAGCGGCTCCCACACCTCGCGGTAAAGCGCGAGATCGCGCAGGGCGCGGCCATATTGGTTGGGCGCACGATCAAGGGCGCCGCAGCCGTAGATCGGAATGCCAAACGCGAAACGCGGATCGATGCCCGCGACCGTCGCCGTGGTGATGCCGCCCCACGAGATGCCGCAGACGCCCACGCGCGTGGGGTCCACTTCCGGTTGCGCGCGGAGCAGCGAGTTGGCGAGGATGACATCCGCGACGGCGTGGAACATCCACTGGTCGGCGAGAGGTTCCGTGGAGTCGGCGTAAATGGCCGAGCGCGCGGGGCCGCCGGCGAGGTGGCGCTGCCATTGCGAGCCGGGAGGAGCGCCGGGAATGCGTTCGTCGGTCTGCCCCTCGAGCGCGATCGCGATGGCGGCGAAACCTTCGTCGTTCCACTTTTCCACCCACTCCTTGAACGCCGTGCCGCCGCCGCCATGCACGAGGACGACGCCGGGGATTTTTGCGCCGGACCCGGCGTTGTTAGGGGGCACGCCCATCCACGCGAAAACACGCGTGGGGTTTCCCCGCCACTGCAGGCTTTCGAAAAACAGCGGCTTGATCCTGCCGTCGGCGGCGAAGCCCTCGGCCGGGTTGAAAGCGGGCGGGACGGTCAATTGGCTCAAGGCCTCGACCTGAGAGCGCAGCTGGCCGAAATCGACCGCAGCCGCGGTCCCCCGACACTCCAACGCGACAAGGGTGCAGAGAAGGGCGATGAGACGGTTCATTCGGCAGGGGTGAGGCGGATCGCCTGGAGGCTGGCCTTGTCGGCGGGGCCTTCGATGAGGGATACGGTAACCGTGCGGCGGCCGGCCGTCTTGAAGGTCAGCAGGCCGAACGTGTGAGAATGATAAATGGGCGAGGAGTTTTGCTGGTTTTGGATTTTTACGCCCTCGTCGGTCTCGATGCGCCAGACGAGTTTGCCTTCGCCCTTGTAGTTGAGGTCGAGGCGATAGTCGCCGGCTTCGGCGACGTTGACGGTCCAGACGGCTTGGCCGGTGGGTTTCCAATTACTGACTTGGTTGGCGGCTTTCCACTCGCCGAATTTCTCCATCCAGCGGATCTCTTTTTTCGTGGCATCCTTCACCTCGGCGAATTCGAGGAGGAGGCTGGTCGGGACGTTGGGATGCACGCCGAGGGTTGAGTCGACTTTGGGTGCTTCCTTCAACTTCACCGCGATCACAGACGCGGGGCGGTCGGGTGGGGCGGCGGGCAGTTGGAGCTCAGTCCACGTGCCACGTTTTTTCCAGGTGACGGGGAGCAGTTTTCCGCCGGAGACGAGGCCGGCGGCGGCGATCTCTGACTGGAGACCGGGGAGCAGCAGGCGGCCGTCTGCGGGCCAGTCGAAGACGACGAGGTTGAGTGTGTTCCCCGACGTCGTGACATCGCCCCACGGTTGCGCGTGGTCCCACGGGGACGGGCCGGCGGAGTAGACGACCTGCGGGTAGCGACGGAGCCACTCGCCGGCTTGCTGGAGATATTTCGACGCCTGCGCGGGAATGCGGCCGGTGCCATCGGGGCCGACGTTGAGGAGATAGGTGCCGCCGCGGCCGACGGTGGAGACGAGGCGGTGGAGGATCTCTTTCTGGTCTTTCCAATTTTGATCATGCCATGCGTAGGCCCACGAATCGTTGGTGGTGTCGCAGGTTTCCCAGAGGCCCGGCATATTACGCGGAGGAACCTCCATATCGCCTTTGCTCAGGTAGTCGCCGAGGCCGTAGCCAACGCGGCTGCAGAGGAGGGCGCCGGGCTGGGTTTCGCGGACGAGGGCGGCGAGTTTCTCGGCGTGCTCCTTGGGCATGTTGCCGGGGGTGTCGAACCACACGTAACTCAGCGGGCCGTATTGGGTGCAGATCTCCTTCACCTGCGGATAGCATTTTTCGCGGAAATACTGGTCGAACGAGGCAGGCGTGCCGTCGGCGTTTTGCTTGGGGCCGTTGTTGCCGCCGGGAGCGGTCCAGTCCTGATTGTGCGAATAATAGAAACCGAAACCGAGGCCGGCCTCGCGGGTGGCGGCGGCGAGTTCCTTCATGGGGTCGCGGGCGAACGGCGAGGCGTCGACGATGTTGAACGGGTGGGCCGACTTGAACATCGCGAAGCCGTCGTGGTGTTTCGCGGTGATGATGATCCATTTCATCCCGGCGGCTTTCGCGACGCGGACGATCTCGCGGGCGTCGAAAGCGGTGGGGTTAAAGTTTTTCGCCTCCGCCATGTAATCGGTCTCGGAGATTTTCATCTGCCGCTTGATCCATTCGCCGATGCCGTAAAACGTCTGTCCTTTCCACTGGCCGCCGAGGTGCGAATAGATGCCCCAGTGGATGAACATGCCGTAATTGCCGTCGCGAAAGAGGGCGACGCGGTCGGAGGATTCGAGGCCGGGCAGGACCGTGGTGGCGCCCCACATCTGATCCATGGAAAGCTCGGCGGGCGGAGCGCTCGGCGGCGAGACTGCGGCGGGGGCCGTTGCGATTCCGAGCAGCAAGGCGGCGAAGCAGCCGCGCGTGAAACGTGCAGAGGAGGAGGGCATAAAGAGAGGTGGGGAACAGGATGAACATCCGTCCTGAATGGACGGATTTAGTTCTTCTTCTTGCCGGCTTTTGGCACGCCGAAGGTGAGTGCGCCCTTGGGGTCCATCTTCGCGAGGTCGGCGGACGTGGGGCTGCCCCCGAACTGGCGGTAGTAAATTTCTTGGAACGGATTGATCGCGGGGCCCATCGCTTTTTCGTTCACCATCAGCGGAAGGCACTCGGACCACCATTGGTCGAAAGCCGCGCCGAGTTCCTTCGCTACCTCGGGGTGCTGTGCGATGACGTTGTTTTTCTGACTGTAGTCGACGCTGAGGTCGAAGAGTTGCCAGTTCGGTGTGCGGCCACCGTTTTCGCTGACCATCGCCCAGCGGGTGTTGCGCACGGAGGCGACTTTGAACTTGGACTCGTTGGGATCAGCGAGTTTCGGCCAGCGGCCCTGGTGGGTGAACTGGTAACGGTCGGGCAGTTTCGCGGCGGGATCTTCGAGCACGGGCACGAGGCTGCGACCTTCGATCTGGGACTTCGCGACGGCAGCCGGGACTTTTGCGCCGGTGATGGCGGCGAGCGTGGGGAAGAAATCGATGTGCGCCGCGAGCACGCCGCAATCGGCGGGCTGAAGCGTGCCGGGCCAGCGCCAGAACGAATTTGCGCGCGTGCCGCCGAGCCAGGCGGAGCCTTTTTGTCCGCGCATCTCGGCGTTGAACACCTTCACGCCGGCAGTGCCGCCGTTGTCGTTCATGAAGATCACGAGGGTGTTTTGGGCGAGGCCCCACTCGTCGAGTTTGGCGAGGAGCCGGCCGACGTTTTGGTCGATGTTGTGGATCATGCCGAAGAAGTTTTCGGTCGCGGGCTCGAGGCCTTTGCCTTCGTAGAGGGCGCGATCCTCGGGGCGGGCGATGTAGGGGCCGTGGGGCGTATTCGAGGGGATGTAGGCGAAGAAGGGTTTTTTCGCCTGACGCTGGGCGTCGATCCATTTCGTGGCCTGCGCGTAAAAGAGGTCCGTGCAATAGCCGGTGCTTTTCTCGAACGTCCCGTTGTGGAGGAGCGTCGGGTTGAAATAGGTGTTGCCGGGGGCGTCGCCGCAGGAGCCGGGATAGATCTGGCCGATGCCGCCGCCGCCGTGGATGTAGACCTCGTCGAAGCCGCGGCGGTCGGGCCGATATTCGGCTTCGTCGCCGAGGTGCCATTTCCCGAAAATGCCGGTGGCGTAACCGGCCGACTGCAGCACCTGCGGGAGCGTGGTGGCGGCGAGGGTCATGCGTTCGCGCTCGAGAATCGTGTGGGTGATGCCGTTCTTGAATTCGTGGCGGCCGGTGAAGAGGGCGCTGCGGGTGGGCGCGCAGGTGGGGCTCACATGGAAATCGGTGAAGCGCACGCCCTCGGCGCGGAGGCGATCGAGGTGGGGCGTTTTCAGAACGGGATTCCCGTGGGCGGAAATATCGCCGTAGCCCTGATCGTCGGTGAGAATGAAGAGGATGTTGGGGCGTTGGCCGGCGATTGATTTATCGGGGGCGGCGGCGTGGCTGGAGGAGGCGAAGGCCAGCAGGGAGGCGAGGAGGGGGACGAGGCGTTTCATGGGGTGGTAAGCGATGAAGCCGACGAAGGGTTTTTGGGCAGACGGCTTGAAGGAGAACTGACGGATAGAACGCTATTTTCCAGCCGGAGCGACAAACTCTTCGTAGCTGAGTTTTCCGTCACCGTTCTGGTCGAAATTCTTGAAACGCGTTTCGAGGTTGGGGGCGCTGTTCATGCCGGCGATGTATTCAGCGAGGGTGAGAACGCGGTCCCGGTTCGTGTCCATGCGCGTGAAGGCCGCGGCGCGGTCGACCGGGGCCTTTTTGGCGGGCGCGCTCGGTGCAGCGGGCCCGGCGGCCGGGGCGGAGGCGGCGGCGCGGTCGACGGCGCTGATGCACGACGGATCGACGGTGGTGGGGAGCGTGGCTTTCCAGGTGAGTGCAAGTTGGGTGAGGCGGGCGACGATTTCCGGATGATCTTTCGCGACGTCGGTGGACTCGGCGCGGTCGGTGGTGAGGCGGTGCAGGGCGACGCGCTTGGCGTCGTCGGTCAGCAGCAGTTTCCAGTCGCCGTCGCGCACGGCGAGGCGCGGCCACCAATCGGGATCGGTGGCCTTGCCGGTCCAGTGCCAGTAGATGGGCTGCATGCGGCGGAGCGGTTTGCCTTCGAGCGCGGCGAGCAGGTTCTCGCCGTCGCCTCGGTAAGTGGTGGGCAGCGTAATGCCGGCGGCCGCACAGAGCGTGGGGAGGAGATCGACGGCGGTGAAGGCGGTCGTGTCGTTTTTCGCGCCGGCGGGCGTGCGGCCGGGCCAGCGCACGAGGAAGGGCACGCGCACGCCGCCTTCAAAGAGACTGCGTTTTTCGCCGCGCAAGCCGCCGCTGGAGCCGACGCTGTAGTAGCCGCCGTAGCCGGCGACACCGGCATCGGGGTCGCGGGAATTTTGCTGGGCCTTCGGCGCGGTGGTCTCGGGGCCGTTATCGCTGGAGAAAATCACGATCGTGTTCTGCTCGACGCCGGCGGCCTTGAGCGCGGCAAGCACGCGGCCGACGGCGTTGTCACCGTCGGTGATGACGGCGGCGTAAACGCGCTTTTGTTCGTCGAGGTGCGACCATTTTTCGAGCGACGCTTGGGTGGGGACGTGCGGCAGATGGCTCTCGTGGAGCCAGACGTTGAGGAAGAAAGGGCGGTCTTTGTTCGCGGCGATGAACTGGGCGGCGTTCTCGGGCGTGGCGTGCAGATCGGCGGACGCGGTTTCGGCGCCGCCGTTGAAAACGGCGAACTCATCGAAGCCGTAGGCGGTGGGGTCGGGGGCGCCGCGGGTGTTGCGATTGGTGAGATGCCATTTGCCGAAATGTGCGGTGCGGTAGCCGGCTTGCTGGAAGAAACGCGCGACGCTGGGCGCGCGGGCATCGAGCCAGTCGGGCATGTTGCGGGCCTGGTTTTGCGCGGGGCTGGCGAAGTGCTGGTGGATGCCGAAGCGCGACGGAAACATCCCGGTCAGCGCAGCGGCGCGACTCGGCGAGCAGACGGGATTGAGGACATTGAATTGATGGAAATCGGTGCCCTCGCGGGCGAGGCGGTCGAGGTGCGGCGTCTGCAACCACGGGTGGCCGTGCGAGGAGAGATCACCCCAGCCCCAGTCGTCGGCGAAGATGAAGACGATGTTGGGGCGGGTGGCGGGGGGCGTGGCAGCAGCGATCCCGAGTGAAAGTGTCAGGAGGAGGAAGCGTGCGAGGTGGAGGAGCTTCATGGGCGGGTTGAACGCAGCATTTTGGAGGGCGGGTCGGAGACCCTGCCCTACTTTGGAATCAAAATTCGAACGTGGTGGTGAGGACGTAGTTGCGGGGGCGGCGGAGTTCCCAGAGCACGGGGACGAGGGCGTTGGTGGTGCCGTAGACGGCGTTGGTATCGTAGTCGGAGCGGACGAGCCGCGGCGTCTGCCAGTTGGGCAGATTCTGAATGTTGAGCTGCGTGCGGAGGTTCACGGTGCCGAAGATGCGGCGCTGATAGGAGACCATCGCGCCGAGATCCCAGAATTCTTTGCCGAGGAGCGGGCGCGCAACGTCGATGATGCCGACGGGGGCGCCGGCGGCGTTGGGCACGCGCTCGTAGCCGATGTTGCCGGGGCTGCGCCAGCGGTAGTTGCCGCCGACGGTCCAGCCTTTGAGCCGGCCGTCGTGAAACACCCGTGTGATGAGACCGTTGAGGGCGTATTTGCCGCTGCGCGACGTCGTGACGCCGCTGAGGGCTTGGTCGTCGAGGTAGCCTTTCTCCTGCGCGGAGACTTGTTGTTCGAGGTAGAGGGCATCGGCGGCGGCTTGGGCCTGCGCGGTGGGGCTCGTGGGATCGAGGCGGAAGATCGAGGAGGCCTGACCAGCCTCGACCTTGCGAAGTTCACTCGCGAATTTCTTCCACGTGCCGAGACCCTGAAATTTTGAATCGGTGTAGAGATACGCTCCGATGACCTCGAGATGGGCGCCCAGTTTGTTCGTGTTGATGCTGCCCGAGAGCGCGACGCGCCAGTTGCGTGAGGGATTGTAGGTGAGGTTCATCTCATAGCCGTCGGCGACGTAGCTCCAGGTGTCGGAAACGTTGCCCGTATCCACGGGATAGGCGCCCGATTCGCCGAGATCTTGGAAGTAAGGATCGCCGGGAATTTTGTAGTTGGTGCGGAGACGCGCGAGGATGTTGCGGGTGCCGCCCACGCTGCCGTTGGCGTTGCGGGCCTGATTGTCGGCGGAGGTTTCAAATCGATTTACGCCGAGGGCCACCTTGCCCTGCCAGAGAGAGAGGCGGACGCCGTAGTCGACGGTTTGGCCGACCGAATTGGGGGCGGGCTGGCCGAGGGCATCGACCCACGAGGCGTTGGGCACGGGAAGGAAATTGTTGGAGCGGCTGTAGGTCAGCGAGAGCCACGGGAGCGCGTGATACACGCCGCCGTAGGTGCGCGAGATGCCGTTGGCGATGATGGATGGGTTGGCGTTGTAAGGGATGTCCTTGGCCGGATCGAAAAACTGTCTCAACGGATCAGCGGCGGCGCCAGGGATGGCGGGATTCACCGTGGTGCGCCGGTTGGGGATGCCGAAGCTCTCGGTGTTGTCTTCGCGATAGCCGGCGACGGTCACGAGTCGGCCGCCAAACCATTTGGCCTGCCAGCCGAGGGAAATGGCATCCGAGGTGAACTTGCTTTTGATGGCGTTGAGGAAGGACTGGCGGCTCAGGTTGATCGGGGCTTGTTCGTTGGCGGTCGCGCCGAGGAGTTTGCCGTAGCTGTTCAGCAGGCCGAGGTTTCTGAAAACCTGATTGGAATCGGGCATGATCGGGACGTTGCCGTTGACGAAATACACGCGGGTCCGGAGGAGGTTGGTGGGGCTGACGGCATCGTTCGTCCAGCCGCCCGCCGCCGGGAGGCCGACGGTCGCGAGATTGAAGATGCGGGCGAGATCCTGCTCCGCATCGGAGCGGCTGACTTGAAAGAGGCCGGAGAAATTGTGCTGGCCGAGCCAGCGGTGGCGTCTCGTCAGATCGAGCTCATAGGAGAGGGTCGCGCGGGATTCCGCCGAGCGGTTCTTGCTCGGGCGAAACTGCATCTGGGCGTTTTCGTTGTAGGGCACGAGGTAGCCGGGATTGAGCGCGCCGTCGGGGAGGTAGCGGTTGGGGTCGATCGTGACGTTGGTGAAATTGTTGGGGTCGAGCGACTGGTGGTAGAGGGCGAGGTTGCCGCCTAGCTCGAGGAAGAGTCCGGCGGCGAGTTTCTGTTCGAAGAGGAGTTGGGTCCAGCGGCCGTGTTGCTTGCTCGACGGCTCGTCCCACGTGCCGCCGTTGAGATTGGTGCTCTTGCTCAGGCCGAGCGTAGTCCAAGGATCTTTCGACTGATAGCTGGGGCTGGACTGGCCGCCAAACGTGGCCGCGCCGAGTTGGCCTTGGTAGCGGGTATTCACCATCGGATTGGCGAGATTGAGTCCGACGATCCACGTCTGCTGGTTGCCGGTGGCCTGGGCGAGCGCAAGGTTGGGATCGAAGTCAGTGCGCGCGTCGACGAATCCATCCGCGTCGACGACGCCGGGTGCGACCGGAAGACGGTTTCCCCGGGCGTCGACATACGGCCGGGTGGCCGTCCATTGCTGGCCGGCGGGGAGAAATTCGATGGTGGGTTTCCCGGCCGCGGCCCAGCGCAGGGCGCTGCCATCGAAGCCCCACATCAGACTCGAGGCGTTGGTGCCGAGCGAGTAGTTCTCGTGATTGAGGGTGAGTTTGGTGTCGGCCCACGGCTTGGCCGAAATGCTGACAGTGAGGCGATCCTGATTCTTGCCCTCGTATTTGCGAAAGTCGCGGGCTTCGTCGTGGAGCAGGTTGAGGCGAAAGCCCAACTTGTCCTTGATGAGCGGTTGATTGTGGTCGATCGCGACGCGGCGGGAGCCGTTGGTGTCGGCCTGCGTTTGCACTTCGGTTTTACGCCGCTGCAATTGTGCGCGCTTCGTGGTGGTGACGGCGGTGCCCTGAGGATTGCCGACGCCGATGAGCAGGGCGTTCGGCCCGAGCGAGAGCGTGATGCGCTCGAGGTTGTAGTTATCGGTGGGCTCGAGGGCCGTGAAGAAATCGTGAGAGATGGATTGGTTGCCGGCGTTGGTGTTAAAGCCGCGGATCGAGAAGGATTGCCCGGTGCCGAAGCGCATCTGGGTGCCGCTGGCGCGATTGGTGTCGGTATTGTCGCCCTCGGTCGCATCGACGCTCGGGGTGTAGAGGAGGGCCTGATCGAGAGAGTTGACGCCGAGGTCGCGGAGGAATTCCGGCGTGAGGACGGTGAGCGATGCGCCCACGTCGCGCAGATCGGTGCGCATGCGCGTGCCGGCGAGGGTCTCGGTGGCGGCGTAGCCGTTGTCCTTGTCGGAGGAGACTTCGAAGGGTGTGAGGACAATCGATTCCCGGGCCGGGGTGGGCGTGACGTTGGTCTGGGCGTGGGCGCAGGCGACCGCGAGAAGCGAAGCCGCGAGGATGTTTCCGGTGGTGGGGTTTTTCACGGAGGATTTTATGGAGTAGGAAAAGTGAACGGCGGGGTGAAGCCGCTGCCGATTTAGGCCGAGGGGAATCGCGGTCGGGTGAGGGGTCCAAAGCCAGTCTTCAAAAACATAACATGGCGAGACGAACGCCGCTATCCCGTGAACACGGGGTGGCGGGGCGAAGGCTTAGGAACTGTGATCGTGCGACCGAGGAGTTCCGGTGGGAAAGAGTCCCAGCAGGTGGGCCCGATTCACGGCGGCCGGGGCGTTTCGGACGCCGAGGCGGGCGTAGATGTTGGTAACGTGATCGTCGACGGTGGCGTAGCCGATGCCCAGGCGGTCAGCGATCTCCTTCTTGACGAAGCCTTCGCCGAGCAGGACGAGGATTTCCCGCTGCCGCTCGGTGAGGATGGGCTCAGAATCGCTGTGGGGTGGCGGCATTTGCAGAGTTCGCAGAATGAAGCGCGCCACGCGCGGATCGATCGAAGCGCCGCCGCTCAGCACACTGCGGACGGCGTCGATGATCTGGGAGGAGGTGGATGATTTCAGCAGGTAGCCCGAGGCTCCCTGCGAGATCGCGCGCAAGACATCCGCTTCGCCGTCGGACTGGGTCAGGACGAGAATTTTTGCGTGAGGCGCGGCCGCGAGGAAACGCGGCAGGGCGGCGAGGCCGTCCATGCCCGGCAGGCGCAGATCGAGCACGATCACATCGGGCAACTCGGCGGCCGGCTGACCTTGTAGGCTGCGGAGAGCGATCTCGGCCGTGCCGAACTGGCCGCAGCAGGAGAGGTCCGGCTCACCCTGCAGGGCGAGCACGAGGGCTTCGCGGTAGCGCGGATTGTCTTCAACGAGGAGCAGGCGCAGACGGCGTTTCATGAAAAGAGTTTCCAGCGGCGGAGGCGAAATCGCAGGTCGATTTGCAGGCCGCCCGCCGGTGCGGGCGCGAGATCAAGTTGCGCGCGCAAGAGACGGGCGCGGCGTTTTAACGACGCGGGGAGGGCGCCGTGGAGACCCTGGCCGTTGTCTGCCACTCGGAGGTGGAGACGACCGTGATCGACCGCGAGGTGCGCCCGCACGCGGGTGGCGCCGGAGTGGCGGATGATGTTGATCAGGCATTCTTGGTAGAAGAGCAGCAGATCGATCCGCCGCTGCGGATCCAGTTTTTGCAGCACTTCGGCATCGTTGATTTCAACCGCATGGTCGAGGTCGGCGAGAATGCGCGAGCTGGTGCGGCGGACATCCTCGGCGAGATCGCCGAACAGGCCCGGGGCCTCCAGCAGGTTCGTGCAGTGGCGCGCGGCCTGCCCGGCGCGTTCCGTGAGCGCGCGCATGCGCTGGAGCAGATCGGCGAGTTTCTCCGCACTGGCGCGATCGCGGCTCGCGAGATCGGTGAGGAGGCCGATGGCGTGCAGGTCGGCGCCCAGCTCGTCGTGCAAGTCCGCCGCGATCCGCGTGCGCGTTTGGGCGATCGCGCGCCGACGCTGGAGCCGACCGGCGACGACCACGCCCACGACACCGCAGCCGAGCAGCGCGGCGAGCCAGGCGAGCTGGACGAATTGGGCGCGCTGCCGGACGGAGCGCGCGTTGAGTTCGGCGACGATGAGCGGACGCTCGTTTTCCAATTCGTGGCGCGTGGCGAGCTGGTTCAGCCAGTCGCGCAGCGGCAGGATCGAGCCGTAGTAGTTTAGGCCGTCGGTCAGCGTGGACAACCGGCGGATGCCGGCCTCGGAGCGGAAGTTGGCCGTGACGGGCCGGTGGAGCGCCACGTTGCGGCCGCTTTCAAACAACTCGATTTCAGCAAACCCGAGGCGGTCCTGAGACTGGCCGTAGAACGAGTTCGCCGCGCGTTCGATGGCGGTCAACCGCACGTAGCGACAGCGGGTCTCGGGAAAGCTCCAACTCAAAATCGGTCCGACGTCGTAGATGCTGGCGTGGTGTAGATCGATGAGCACGGTGCCGTCGGAAAAATCAGGTCGGGTTGCGCCCTCGATGCGCAGAATTTTGGGGATACCGACATCGCCCGCAAACGCCTGCGGCACGGTGTCGCTCTGGTCCACCGCGTGGAGTTGGACCCCGGATAGTTGCCGACGCTCGCCCAGATCGACCGTGATGGCGGGGTTTTCGCCGAGCTCATACTGGCTCACGTAGGCGACGCTCTTTTTTCCGTCCGCTGCCGCCATCAAATAGGGCAACACACCATCGGTCAGAAACGCCGGTGCCCAACCGGGACTGCGGTCGAGATTTTTTTCCACGGGGACCTTGACCGGCCGGCGCAGGGCGACGTTTTCCGGCCCGCGAAAGGCCAAGACTTCGGCGAGTTGGAAAACAGGTTTGCCGTCGAAGGCGCGGGGCGAAAGGACCCGGGCCTCGATCCGAATCCAAGAGGCGAGCGTGCCGCTGCCGGGGATAACGAGCGGGGCGATGCGCGGCAGGAGGTGCGACGTTGGGCCGTAGTCCACGAGCGTCGTGCCCACGCGGTCGGGGCCGACGCCTGCGACCACGCGCAGGCTCGAGGGAAAGCCGTCGGCTTGGAAGCCCTGCATCGCGTCGCGCCGAATCGTGGGCACGAGGACGAGTTCGTCGAGCGCGACGGGTTTTCCCAGATCGATCTCGATCCACTCCGTTTCGTGCGGGCTGTCATGCGGCAGCGAACGATAACCAATCGCGCCGAGGCCGTGGCCGAGACTGTAGGTGGCGATGCGCTGCAGCTGCGTGTCGATTTCGCGTCGGCGCTGTTCCAATTGGTCCACCGAAAACGCGGCCAGCGGCGCGGCGGGTGATAACGCGGGCAGGATCGCCAACAGTAGAGCGAGGAAGTAGGGCGACTCTTGGCGGCGCATGTCAGTCGGGGTGAAGAGAGGGCGGGGAGACGACACGATGAGGAGCGGGTCGGCGGCGGCGTCTTCATGCCGGAGACTGGCCGGCGGGCAACTCCGGTTTGCGTGGAGCGCGTCCACCGGTGAGCGGGCGACTACGGGCGGCGCGGGTGGTTGGGGATGGGCTGCGGTTAGCCGAGGTGACTTATATTTAGAGTGCGGGGCGGATCAGGGCTTTGATTTGTGGGATGGTGAAAAATCCGGGGGGCCGAAGCAAAAGAGCTCGGGGTGTTATACCAATCGCCTCCAATTTTTAGACTTTAAGTAGCGGCAGGCGTCCCTGCCTGCCTTGCCTCGAAATCGGCAGGCAGGGACGCCTGCCGCTACGTCTGCGAATAGTCCAAAACACACGGGACGTTGGTATTAGTCGATGGACCCGTTTTGGCGGATGACGTCGTGGAGCGAGGCGCGGGAGTCGGTTAGTGACGGGGGGCGGACGCGGCGACGTCCTTGCGCCACGCCTCAAGCGCGGCGGCGAGTTGCGCGACGCGCGCGGGGTCGCGGGTGGCGAGGTTGGTTTTCTCGCCGAGATCGTCGTTGAGATTGAAGAGGGCGGCGGCCGGGGGTGTTTCGGATTTTTTCTTGGCCTTGGCGTCGTCGGGACTGGCTTGGTTGACGACGAGTTTCCACGGGCCTTGGCGCACGGCGTAGCGTTGGCTGTGGCCCCAAAATAGGGTGCGGGCGGGGAGCGGGCGGCCTGCGAGCAGGAGCGAGGCGAGGCTCACGCCATCGAGTTTATGGTCCTTCGGCGGGACTACCTGTGCGAGGTCGAGCAGGGTGGGCATGAGATCCATGGTGAGCGCGGTTTCCGAGGTCGTGCCGGGTTTGATTTTGCCCGGCCACCAAGCAATGCCGGGCACGCGATGGCCGCCCTCCCAGACGGTGCTCTTGGTGCCGTTGAGCGGGCCGTTGTTGCCTTCGCGGGTGCCGCCGTTGTCGGAGCAGAAGAATACGAACGTGTTTTCCGCCAAGCCCAACCGGCGCAGGGTGGCGATGATCTCGCCGACGCCGGTGTCCATCTCCTGCACCATCTCACGGTAGGCGCGGGGAATTTCTGAGCTCTTGACGGCGGGTTTTTTCGCTGGGCCGCGCACGGGCGGATCGTTGGGCCCCTGATAGGGCGAGTGCGGCGCCTCGTGGGCGACGTAGAGACAAAAAGGGCGGGAGCGATTCTCTTCGAGGAAACGCACGGCGTGGCGCGTGATGAGGTGCGTGGTGTAGCCGGGTTCGGGGGTGAGGGTGCGGTCGTGCCACCAGTCGGGAAAACCGGCCTGATCGATATGGGAATGGAAATCGACATTGCCGCTCAGATAGCCGCGGAATTCGTCGAAGCCGTGGTTGCGCGGATTAAATTGGGGCGCGTAGCCGAGGTGCCATTTGCCCATCAGACCGGTGCGATAGCCGCCGGCGGAGAGTAGCTTCGCGAACGTGATCTCGCTCGGCTGCAGGCCGTGGTTGTCGCGTTTTCCCAGAGCAGGATCGGCATACACGACCTCGTCGACGCCGCTGCGCTGTTGGTAGCGGCCGGTCATGAGCGCGGCGCGCGTCGGGGAGCACACGGCACCGTTGGAGTGATAGTCGGTGAAGCGCAGGCCTTCGCGGGCGAGGGCGTCGAGGTGCGGTGTCGTGTAACGGTCATTGCCGTAGCAACTGAGGTCCGCGTAACCCATGTCGTCGGCCATGATGATGACGAAGTTGGGGCGCGCGGGCGTGGCCGCGTGGGCGATTGCAGCCGTGACGACGGCGAGCCACAGGCGGCGCAAGGCGATGAAGGGCGGCAGGCGGGCGATCATTTCTTTTTTCCTTTTTTGGGTGAGACCGGTTGTTGGGCGGCGCGGCCGGCTTTCCAGATGTCGACTTCGCCGTCGTTGGGTTGGACGGCGCCGGGCGTGCTGCGGCCCTCGGCGGCGTAGCGTTCCATGAGTTTCGTCAATTGGGCGACGATCTGCGGGTGCTCGCGTTCGAGATTTTTTTCCTCAGCGAGGTCGGTGGAGAGATCGAAGAGTTGGATGAGAGGAAGTTTGCTGGTGTCGTCGACGCCGGGTCGCGGGCTGGTCCAACCGCCGGAGCCGGGGCAAAACGCGAATTTCCATGAGCCCTGTCGAATCGCGAACGAGCCGTTGATCGAGTGGTGCACGGTGGCCTCGCGCAAGGGAGCGCGGTCGCGACCGAGGAGCGCGGGGAGGAAGCTCACGCTGTCCTCAGCGGCATTGTCGGGGAGCGGTGCGCCGACGATCTCGGCGGCCGTGCGCATGAAATCGGTGAGGCACACGGTCTGGTTGGTCAGTGAGCCGGCGGCGACGCGGCCGGGCCAGCGCACGAGAAACGGCACGCGATGGCCGCCCTCGTAGATGTCGGCCTTGTGGCCGCGAAGCACAAAATTCGGGTTGTGGCCCTGGGCGAGGAGTTCAGGTAAACCGGCCTGCGGCGAACAGCCGTTGTCACTCGTGATGATGACGAGCGTGTTGGCGGCGAGACCCTGTTCATCGAGCGCCTTCATCACCTCGCCGATGCTCCAGTCGGTTTGCATGACGAAATCTCCGTAGGAATTCAGACCGCTTTTGCCCTGCCATGCTTTCGTCGGCATGACCGGCGTGTGGGGTGAGGCGAGCGGCAGATAGAGGAAAAACGGCTGGCCCGCCTTGGCGGCGGCGGCGCGGCCACGGATGTAGTCCACGGATTTCTTGGTCAGATCGGGCAGCACGTTTTCAACTTCGAAACCGGGGGCGGCGGGGCCCTTGCGGTTGCGGCCCGTCTCGCGGCCGAAGAACATCGGGTAGTCGCGATCCTCGGTCGGCAGAACGGTCACGCGGTTGTTCTCGATGTAGGTGTAGGGCACCATGTCGAGCGAGGCGCTGATGCCATAGAAGTAGTCAAAGCCGACCGAATTGACGCCGTTGGCGATGGGCTGCGCGTAGTCGACGTTGAAGACCTGCGCGCGCGACTCGATGGTGAGAGCGGCGACGTCACCGGTGTTCTGTTTTGCCCAGTCCATGCCGAGGTGCCATTTGCCGATGGCGGCGGTGTGGTAGCCTTGGGCCTTGAGGAGATCGGCCACGGTCATGCGCCCTTGCTCGATGAGGCGTGGGCTGAGGCCGCCGAGGACGCCGTTCTTGAGTTTGGTGCGCCACGCATAACGACCGGTGAGCACGCCGTAACGGGTGGGCGAACAGACCGAGGAGCCGCTGTGCGCATCGGTGAAGATCAGGCCCTCGCGGGCGACCCGGTCCATGTGGGGCGTGCGGATTTTTCCCTGCGGGTTCAGCGCGGAGACGTCACCGTAGCCGAGATCGTCGCACAGAATGTAAACGATGTTGGGCTTCGCGGTGTCGGTCGCGGCGTGAGCGGGGACGGCGGAAAGGGTGAGAACGACGGAAAGAGAGCTGGGGAGAAAACGGAGGAGGCGCATGATTTTAGCGGCGGGCGTGGGTGAGGAGGAAGGCGAGGAGGGCGGGGTTTTCGAAGAAGCCGGGCCAGAGATTGTGACCTTGGCCCTCGGCGATGATGAGCTTCATGTCGCCGCCGAGGGCCGTGTAGCGGGATTTGAGCAATGCGGAGTTGGCGTCGAGGGGCACGAGGGTGTCGCGGTCGCCGTGGATGGCGAAGAGCGGAACGCGGGCGGCCGCGAGGGAGGCGAGGCGGTCGACTGGGTTGTGCATGGCGAGCTGCGCGGCGAGTTCCTTCATGGTGAGGCCGTAGGCGGGGGCGGCGCGGTCAAGGCCGGGGTAGCTGGTGAGGTTGACCAGGGTGTAACTGGAAGTGAAGTCAGTTTTTTTGCCAGTATTGGTCCCATTGGCGATTGGCGCGGAGGGTGCGGAGCTGGCACATGGCGTGGAGGTGGGCGGAAGTCCACCAAGCGCCGGCTTTCTTGATGCGTGCTTGGAT
>JBDNFZ010000310.1:0-3181 GCA_041689555.1 Opitutaceae bacterium
CCTGGTTCCAAGGTCGCCTAAAGCACGAAATCGGCGGGGGCGATCAGGACGACGAATTCGCCCTTGAGGCTACCCTTGAGGAGGCGATCGCGGACCTCGCCGGCGCGGCCGACGAGCCAGGTCTCGTGGAGCTTGGTGACCTCGCGGGCGATGCAGATGACACGGTCGGGGCCCAGCTTTTCCTCGATCTCTTCGGCGAACTTGTCGATGCGGTGGCAGCTTTCGTAAAGGGCGAGGGTGAATTCGAACTCGCGGTATTTTTCGAGGAAAGCGACGCGGGCGGAGGTCTTGGCGATGAGGAAGCCGGCGAAGAGAAAACCGTTCGACGGCAGCCCGCTGGCGCTGACGACGGCGGCGAGGGCGCAGGCGCCGGGGACGGGAATGACGGGGAGACCGCGGCGACGGCAGGCGCGCACGAGACGGAAGCCGGGATCGCTGATGGCGGGCGTGCCGGCGTCGCTGACGAGGGCGACGGACTGGCCGTCGGCGATTTTCTGGGCGATGTGCTCGGCGGCGGCGGTCTCGTTGTGGTCGTGGTAGGAAACGAGGGGGCGGTGGAGGCCGAAGCGCGTGAGCAGGCCGCCGGTGGTGCGGGTATCTTCGCAGGCGACGAGGTCGACGGCGCCGAGGATAGCGCGGGCGCGCTCGGTGAGATCGGCGAGATTACCGATGGGCGTGGCGACGACGTAAAGGGTGCCCTTTTGCGGGGTGAGCGAAGGATTGGCGGCGGGCTCGGTCATGCGCGGGCAGAAAAATCCGGCGCGTGAAGGGATTTGGCGAGCGGGAAGTGGGCTCGGCTCGGGCGGAACCACGCCGTTGCCCGCGAAACACGCGAAAGGACGCGAATGAAGATGGGATAAATGACCCGATCGCTGAAATGTGAACAGGGGAATGGAGAAGAAATAGGGCTGCGGCCGGGTCGGCTTGATTGGTTTTTTGCAGGACCTGCCCCTTCGGTTTGCCTCGGAATAAGTCGGCTATTTGGATTTCTCTTCAATAAACCATTTCTCGTTCAACTTCGGTGCGCCGGATTGATACTTGGATTCATAGGGTTGATTCCCACTGGCATTATTGATCTGAATACGCAGGCCCTTGAATCTGGGGTCCGCCGGTTCGACCACGACCACTTCATAGACAGTCGCGCCCAGCAGCACCTCCTCGTAGGCTGCAACCAAACGCACCCGTGTGGCCGCAGGTAAAAACCCGAAGTCAATAATCTCCGGACCACCAATTCCGCGGACTGCCGTCGGGATCATCTTATAGTAGTCAGCTGTCTTAGGTCGACGGCTTAGGCCGTCCCTAACTCCTCCATAAACCTTAAATTCGGATTTCATTATGAAGATCCGGCCAATGTGTTCGCGGTATTTTTCGCCGCTGGATTCATCCCGCAATTTTATTGTGATGCACCCTGTGCAGCCTAGGACGACGATGCATGATACCAAAGTTAAGAGGCCTTGCCGAATTTGAGCGGTCATATTTTGGAGGTTGTTTATCCGGGTAGCCGGCCGGGGACAAGGTCTGGTAGTTTGGGGTCAACATCAGCCGGCTGGCTTTTCTCCGGGCGAAAAAATGGCGCGGGCCTTTCGGGCCGCGCCGGGAAATGAGGACGGTGGGGGAGTTGCTCAGCGGCCGGTCTGCTGGCCCATGCCGGGGATCTGGCCTTCCCAGTTGGCGGGGCGGCTCCACGGGATCGCGGTGTCCTTCTGGCGGCGGGTCTCGCAGCCGGCAAAGAGCGCGGCGAAGGTGGCAAGCAGGAGGACGAGGAGCGGTTTTTTGAGCGAGTGCATCGTGGTGGCTAAGGAGTAAGTAGGGCTAAATCGCCTTTGTGCAAGACGCCACGTAGCGAGTCGGGTTCCACTTGTGCGATGGAAAATTGCGAGCGCACGTCGCTGATGCGGACGGTGGCGAGGAGATCGGGGCCGCTGCGGATGGCGAAACGCTGGTCGATCTGCGCGCCGCGGTTGGCGCCGTAGTTGAGGACGACGAAGGCGTTTTCCGGGCCGACGCTCATCACGGCGGCCGAGGAGCGGCCGGCACGGCTGGAGAAAACGGCGGTCGAGGCGCCGGCGGCGGTGGTGAGGGCGGCGCCGTTCTTGGCGGTGGCGAGCTGGCGCTCGAGTTCGGCGATGGTGTTTTTGGAGGCCTCGACCTGCTCGGCCGGGATGGCGGCGGCGCGGGTGTCGGCGAGATCGCGGCGGAGCGAGCCGAGTTCGTCGCGGAGGGTGCGCTCGGCCTGCTCGCGGGCGGCGAGGGTGGCGCGGGCGGCGGCGAGGTCGGCTGTGAGCCGGGTGGCGCGGGTCTCGGCGGAGGCGAGCGAGGTCTTCGCGGCGTCGAGCCGGGCGCCGGCGGCGACGGCCTATTGTTGAAACGACGAGGCGAGCTCGCGCGTCGCGGCGAGCTGGCCGTCGAGGGCGGTGTTGCGGGCGGCGAGGTCGCGGCGGGTTTCGAGGGCCTGCCAGTAGAGCGCACCCAAAGAACCGCTCACGGTGAACGCGAGCAGGCTGAGGAAGAGCAGGAGGCGGTTCATGGGTTGGGAGGCGGGGGCGGGAGGCGGGAGGTGGGAGGCGGGAGGGGGGAGGGTAAAGGGGCGGGGGAACGGACGGGAGAGGAATCTGGAACTCAGGAAGTCAGGGACGGAGCGTCGGCGGGCGGGCGGCTTGCGGTGGGCTGAGGGCGGATCGCCTGCGAGCAGGCTCCTACGGTGACTGCGGAGCGAGGGGCGCGGGTGTTGCGGTCAGCCGGCGCGGTAGGTGGATTTGAACCACGGGGTTTTGGCGCGTTTTTTTACGCCGCTGCCTTTGTTGGCGGCGAGGTGTTCGAGAATTTTGAAGGCGAGTTCGGTGCGCTCCGGGGCGCCGATTTGCGCGGCGAGTTGCTCGGCGGTAAACGCGGTGCCGGGGACGGCTTGGAGCGCGGCGGCGAGTTTGAGCTTTAGGGCGATGACGCCGCCGGCCGCCTTCTTGCCGGCTTCAACGCCGGGTTGGTGGTAGGCGTTGATGCCGATGAGCGAGGCGTAGAGGCCGACGACGCGCTCGTAGAGGGCGATCAACATCCCGAGCGAGCGGGCGGAGACGTCGCGCAAGGTAATGGTGACCGAGGAGCGATCCTTCTCGGAGAGCGCGTCGCGGGTGCCGAGGTAGAAGCCTTGGAGATAGTCGCCGGCGGTGATGCCGGGCTCGAC
>JBDNFZ010000311.1:0-4219 GCA_041689555.1 Opitutaceae bacterium
AAATTCGTGCTGCTCTATTCCGGAAATCTCGGCCGCGTCCACGACCTCGATCCCCTGCTCGACTTGGCGGAACAACTCAGACCGGTGCCGCGCATCGTATTGGTATTCGTCGGCGGCGGGCCCCAGCACGCCAGCTTGGTCGCGGCCGCGCGCGACCGCGGCCTTGCGAACGTCCGCTTTTTCCCCGCGCAACCGAGGGCCAACCTCTCCGCCGCCCTCGGAGCGGGCGACGTGCACGTCGTAACCCTTCGACCCGGTTGCGCCGCCAGCGTGTTTCCCAGCAAACTCTACGGCATCGCGGCGGTTGGCCGCCCGGTGCTTTTCGTCGGCCCCGACCAAAGCGAAATTGCCCGGACAATTCGCGAACAGGGATTCGGATTTTGTTTTCAACGCGATGAGGTCGCGGCCATTGCCGCCGCTGTGATCGCATTGAGCACCGCACCGGATCAACGGACGGAGCTCGCCCAAGCCGCGGGACGCTTCGCCCGTTCGTCCGGCGATGCCCGGCTTGCAGCCCGGCTGTGGGCTGCGCTTGCCGAGCAGCGGGGCGCAACCTAGCTTGCATCCTCGGATGATAAAAACAGAACGCCACATACCCTACCTTTTGCTGCTGCTGGATGTGGCGGTGTCGGTCTTGGTTTTCAACGTCATCTACCACTACTGGGCCTGGCCGGGGATTTGCTTTGGTTGGCCTTGTTTTGGCCGATCCTCGCGTTGGTCACAGCCATCTACCTTATCGACGGATACCGGCTACGGACCGACATGATGAGCCTCGACTACGCGAGCCAGCACACGATCGCGATCCTGTCGGCGATGCTCGCGACCCTTCTGTTCACCTTCGTCGTCATCAAGGGAGGCTACCAGCTGCAATCAAGCCGCGGCGTCATCGCCCTCAGTTTCGTCGCCCTATTTCCGCTCACGCTTGGCTACCGGCGGATGATTTACCAACGGTCGCTGGACCGGAAGACCGACCGCGCCTTTGTCTTCCTTGGTGATCGCTCCAGTTGTTTCGCCTTTCGCGCCGAATGTAAACGCATGGGCACACAGCAGCCCGTCGTTTTCGCGGTCGTGAGCGAGGCCTCGTTCAGTCCCTTTCCCTCCGATGAAGATGTTCCCCTGCGGGTCTTCTCCGACGTTCTCGCCGAGATCCAAACCGGCAAGCTCACGGTGGAGGCCATCATCCTGCGCGAGACCAGCCGCGAGCTGCCGTCCGATGTCGCGCAGCAACTCGTGCACCTTTATTTCGGCGGCGTCCCGACCTATACGCTGGAGCTTTTCCACCAAATCCACTGGGGGAAGATTCCGCTCTACCGGCTGAATCAAACGTGGCTTTTTCAAAAGGGCTTCAAAATTGCCCGCGAGCCCGTTTTCGAACGGCTCAAGCGCATCAGCGAGATCATCCTCGCCTCGGTCGGACTGCTCCTTTCGGCGCCGGTGCTAGCCATCGCCGCCGTCGCCATATGGCTGGAGGATCGGGGCGATATTTTTTTCCGGCAAACCCGCGTCGGCCTCAACCACGCCCCGTTCCAAATCGTAAAACTCCGCACCATGCGCGCCGCTCCCGCTGGCGAGCGCTACACCCGCGTCGGAGATCCGCGGATCACCCGGGTCGGACGATTCCTTCGCGCCACCCGCATCGACGAGTTTCCCCAGCTTTGGAACGTGCTGCACGGCGAGATGAGCTTGATCGGTCCCCGGGCCGAGTGGAGCCAACTCGTGGACGACTACGAACGCGAAATCCCGTGCTATTACTTCCGGCACTTGGTCAAGCCGGGCATCACCGGCTGGGCCCAGGTGAACTATCCCTACGGTGCCAACCTCGATGACACTCTGCGAAAACTCGAATACGACCTCTACTACATCCGGCACTTCTCCTTTTTGCTCGATGCCTCGATCGTGCTGAAAACCGTTCATGTCATACTCTTCGGCCGGGGCCGTTGATTGCCACCCATGCGTTTTGACTTTGATTTAGTCGTCATCGGCGGAGGTAGCGCCGGCTTCAGCGCCGCGCGCGTCGCGGTTTCCCTTGGCCTCAAAACCGCCGTCGTCGACGGCGCGCGTGAACTCGGCGGGCTCTGCATTCTCCGCGGCTGCATGCCCTCGAAGACCCTGCTCTACATGGCCGAGGTGCTCCACTTGGCCCAAAAAGGGAAAACTTTCGGCCTCAAGATTCCAACCGCTCGCGCCGACATGAAAGCGATGCAAGCGCGCAAGCGCCGGATCATCGCCGACTTTGCCGCCTACCGCCGGCAGGCGATGGCCTCGGGCAAGTTTACCCTCATTCGGGCCCACGCGCGCTTCGTCGATCCTCACACGCTCGCGCTCTCCGACGGCCGCCGTATCCGCGCGAAACACGTCCTCGTCGCCACCGGTTCCAAAGTCAGCACGCCGCCCATTCCGGGCCTCGCCGAAACCCCGTATTGGACCAGCGACGAGGTGCTCGATCTCGATTTCATCCCGAAGAGCGTGGTCGTCCTCGGCGGCGGCATCGTCGCCTGCGAATTGGCCCATTTTTTGAATCGCATCGGCACCCGCGTCACCCAAGTTCAGCGTAGCGCCAATATCCTGCGCGATCACTCGGAGGCGGCCTCGTGTGTGATCCAAAAGGCCTTTGTCGATGAGGGGATCGAGCTCTTCGCCGGCACTAAGATTGATGCCATCGGGCATGACCGTCGCGGCGTGACCGTTACGTTCATCCACGGCGGAAAAAAAATCACCCGCCGCGCCGCGCACCTCTTTAACGCCCTGGGCCGCGAGGCGAATACCGCTCCGCTCGATCTCGTCGCCGCCGGCGTGAAGACGCGGCCCGACGGTCAGATTCTCATCAACCGCTGGCAGCAGACGAGCGCCCCGCATATTTACGCCGCGGGCGATTGCTCCGGCCCTCACGAGATCGTTCACACCGCGATTCTTCAAGGCGAGCTCGCCGCCCGCCACGCCGCCGGTGTGAAAAAATTGAAACCCGTCGATTGGTCTTTGCTCCTCAGCGTCGTTTTCACCGATCCGCAACTCGCCACTATCGGCCGGCTTGAGCGCGAGCTCGACGCTGAGGGCGTATCCTATCTCGCCGCCAGCTACCCGTTCAACGACCACGGAAAATCCATTCTGATGGATGCCAACTACGGCTACGTGAAGGTGATCGCCGAGCCCGAGCGCGGCCGCATCCTCGGTGCGGAGATTGTCGGCAAAGACGCCGGCGAACTCATCCATGCTTTCAGCGGCCCCCTCGCGATGCGGGCCACCGTCTTCGACCTCCTCCGCGCTCCTTGGTATCATCCTACGCTGGCCGAGATCATCACCTACCCGCTCGAAGAAATCGCCGGGAAGATTACAAAATAAACCGGACCGATTGATCGCGTCGCTTCAGGCTCCGGCCGCAATCCCGAGCAGATCCGGCAAGTCCACGCGCTTCTCGTAAAGCGCCTTGCCCACGATCACCCCGTCCAGATTTGCGTAAAGGCGCGCGAGCTCCGCGAGCTTGACGATATCCCCGCGCCGGCTGACCCCGCCGCTCGCGATCACGTTGAACCCGCCCGCCCGCAGCATCGCTTCCTGCGCCGCCAGATTGGGTCCCGTCAACATCCCGTCCGTCCCGATATCCGTGTAAATGATCGTGCGCACGCCCAGCCCGTCCATCCGCCGCGCGAGGTCCAGCGCCCCCGTGCCGGTCGTATCGACCCAGCCCTTGACCGCGACCATGCCGTCCTTCGCATCGATCCCGACGGCGATTCTGTCGCCGAACGCCTGCACGAGTTCGCCGACGAAACTCTCGCTCTCCGCCGCCCGGGTGCCGATCACGACGCGGCTCACCCCTAAATCCAGTGCCCGCTCCACCGCCATCCGCGTGCGCCGGCCGCCCCCGAGTTCCACCTTCATCCCGAGCGCCGCGATCGCCTGCACCGCCGCCAGATTCTGCGGCTCGCCCGCAAACGCGCCGTCGAGATCGACCACGTGAACCCACGCGCTGCCGGCCTGTTTGAACTGCAACGCCACCTCGGTCGGGTTCTCCGCGTAAACCGTCTCCCGGTCGGCGCGGCCCTGCAGCAGACGCACAGCTCGGCCGCCCTTGATGTCGATGGCTGGATAAATCGTCATGTGCCAAAAACGCTTTGCCCCCGGGCGCTGCGGCGCGAGACTAAACCTCATGTCATCCTACCGCGTCCCCGCCTTCCTTTCCGAGCTCCTCCACGCCCGCTCCCCTTCGGGTTACGAGGGCGAG
>JBDNFZ010000312.1:0-6441 GCA_041689555.1 Opitutaceae bacterium
CTGTGCCACGGGGCCAACGGAAATCACCGGCACGGCGGCAGCCGCCCCGAGCACAAAAAAGCTCAGGTTGACCAACACTAATAGAGCAGAAACGAGCGATCTCACTCGTTACAGTTCACGGAAGCCCATTGGAGAGTTGTGGCGGCTAAGACAGGTCCGGGCAATGGAATTTTGCGGTCCATAGATTTTTAAACAGCAGATAGTGAGCTTGAGCCGAACAAATCATGGGACGGGATTTGAGCCGACAGTCACGGTCGCTCCAACACCGCTCGCGAAACCGTCATCGGTGTCGGCACTGCGGTGATATTCGCCCGTTCTGACCCGATTGGAGAGGAAGTTGTAAAGTTCGATGACCCGGAGCAATTCGAGGAGCGCGATCCGCCCGTCCCGGTTGGTATCCGCACTGTGGTAGCTGGTCAGCACTGCGGTCTGCCCCGCCAACCGCTCGAAGGCGGGCGCAAAACCGTCTTCCCCTTGCTGGTTCACCGCATAGGCCCCGGTTCGGCTGGTGCCATACCGCGTGTTATACAATTCGATCACCCGGAGCAATTCCAGCAAGCTGAGCCGGCTGTCGCGATCGATGTCGGCCGAGTGCCAGCCCACCGGCAGCACCACCAGAGGATCCGGCGTCGCCAAAACCTGCGCGGAGGCCCCAGAGCGAACGAAGCTCACCAACGAAGCGATTTCACGGGCTCCAGTCGTCCCGTCCGGAACGTTGACGGTGAACCTAAAGCTCATCGGACTGACCGGGAACGAGGTCCAGGCCCACTCCAACAGGTCGGTGCTGCCCACCTTCGGGCGCACGTTACCATCATCGCCGGCACTGCCCGCGAAACTCCATCCCGCCGGCAGCAAAGTCTGCCATCCCATCGTGACATCCCCGCCGCTGAAGGTGATCGTAGTGACGATCTGCAGCGTCTGCCCGGCCACATAACCGATGCCGGCCAGCGCCTGGGTCGCCGCCACTTGGAAGACGGTCACGCGCGCCACCGCCGATTCCGTCACCGTCACGGCGTTGCTCACCCGCACCTTATAATCGCCCCCGTCGGCCAGCGTGACGCCGCGCAACGACAGCGTGGCCAGCGACGCCCCATTGATGAGCTGATTGTTCAGATACCATTGGTAAGATAGGCCACCGCCCTGCGCGACCACACTGAGCGAACCCGACGCGCCCGCCGCCAAGGTCAGACCCGCCGGTTGCCGCAGAATCGTCGGCGAATCCACCCGCGACAACACCAACGCCGGCAGCGTGACCGTCGACGGCACCGCATTGGCCATCCGATAGAGCTGCGTGGCATAGATGGATTGGACGCCACCCAAGCCAGCTACATAGACCAAACGAACCCTAAATACCGCCCCGCTGGCGGGGATCGTGGTATAGGCCCATTCCAGGGTGCCGGTGGCTCCGGTCTGCGGCCTCACACTCGGCTCATCCTGCCCGCCTTGATAGGAGAATCCCGGGGGGAGAATAATCGACCAGCCGAGTTGCTGGGGTGCCGCGCCGCTGTAGTCGGAGCGGATTTCCAAAGTCAGGCTGCCGCCCGCCGAAAATACCACCGGAGCTTCCAGTAACTTCAGATCCCCGAGCACGGCATCCACCGTCAAGGTGGCCGGCGCCGACGTCACGCTGCCACCGAGATTCGAGACGACCACGGTGTAAACGCCCGCATCGGATATTTGCACTCCGGCAAAGGGCAGCGTCGTGCCCGTCGCTCCCGTGAGCGCCACCCCGTTGCGCCGCCATTGGTAGCCCAAGCCGGAACCTTTGGCGGTCACCGCAAACGACACCGACGCCCCGGGATTGGCCGAAACGGAAACCGGATTGGCCGTAATTTCGGGCGGCAGGACACTGGTCAGGGAGAGCGTCGCCGGGGCAGAAGTGGCGTTGCCCACGGCGTTGCTCACCACGAGGTCATACGAACCCGAATTGGCGAACTGCACCGCGCTGAGCACGAGGCTGGTGTTGGTGGCTCCGGCCAGCGCCACGCCCCCCTTGCGCCACTGGTAGTACAGCGGCGCGGTGCCGATCACTTCAGCCGTGAACGTCACGTTCATTCCCGCTTGCGCAATCCGATTGACCGGCTGGGTCTTGATCGTCGGCGGCATCGGCACCTGGGTCACAATCAGCTCGGCGACGTCACTGGTCACCGTGCCTGCGGTGTTGCTCACGCTCACCCGATAGCCGCCCGCCGCCCCGGCCGTGACCGTGGGCAGCGTCAGCGTGGCCGCGCTCCCCTCCGCCACCGGCACCCCGTCCTTCAACCAAGAATAACTCAACGCGGGTGTGCCCGTCGCCGTCACGGTCAGCACCACATTTTCACCCACCACGACCGCCCGACTGATCGGCCCTTGCTGGATCCGCGGCACCGTGGCGGCCAAATAGAGCGTGGAGTAACTGCCCGCCGCGATCGCCGAGGCCTGGTCCGCCACCCAGACCGGCGAAGTGCGTTGCACGGTCGAACCATCCCCCAACTGCCCGTAATAATTGTTGCCCATCGTCCAGACCGTGCCGTCGGCCTTCAAGACCACGGCGTGGCGCTCGCCCAACGCCATATTGCGGACCCCGGTCATGACTTGCACCGGCCACAGTTGCGCGACGGTGGAGCCCACGCCGAGTTGGCCGAATGTATTCCGCCCCATCCCCCACAGACTGCCGTCTTGCTTCAGGAAGAAGGTCGAACTCTGTCCCGCCACCACCCGGCTCACTCCGCTGCCGACCACCCGCACGGCCACCGCCGACGCGATCGTCGTGCCGTTGCCCAGTTGGCCGAACGTGTTTGTGCCGTATGCCCAGAGCGAACCGTCCGCCTGCACCCACAACGTGAATCCAGCGCCTTGAGCCGCATCGATCACCTCGGACGCCAGTTTCCGTGGCTGGTAGTCCAAGGGACCGCCCAAGAGAAACAGGTCGCCGGCACGCGTCAGGAAAATACAACCGCCTTGGCCACCGGTCCCGGCCGCCCAGACGGCCTCGATGTTGTGGATGCCCGGCACCAGCGGGAAAGGCACGGTCGAACCGGCCCCGGGATAATACTCGCCCAGCATGCCGCCCTGGGTCGCACCGGTGCCCCAGAGCGTGCCGTCTCGCAGCAGGAAATAGCTATTGTTCTGCGCGACCGCCACCATCCGCACATTGTCCAGAATCGCCGCCGGCACCGGATAACTCAACTGATTCGATGCCACCCCCAGCGCCGCTCCATAATTGTAACCCAATCCGTAAGTTTTACCCGCCGCCGTCAGAATCAGCCCATGAGTGCCCTCCGCGGCCAATTTGATCAGGGGTTCCGCGCCACTGCCGGGCCAGAGAGCCAGCGGCGCGCTGGTCCAGTTGCCGATCGCCGACAAATCACCCAACGAGCCATACTGAGACAGGCCTGCCCCGAAGAGATTGCCGGGCAAGGCGCTGACGGTTAGGTTCACCGGGGTCGAAACCACCGGGCCCACCACGTTGGTTACCACCACGTCGTAGGTTCCGGCATCCGCCGGGATCACGCCGTGCAACGCCAACACCGTCTGCGTCGCCCCCACCACCGGCTCCCCACCCTTGCGCCACTGCACCGTGGGCATGGGCCGACCCGCGACCGCCACCGAGAACATCGCCGTATTTCCTTGGGCGACTGCCACCGCCACCGGCTGCGTCACAATTCTGGCCGGCAGGATGTTTTCCACTAAGAAGGCCGCGCTGGGCCCGAACGCTCCGGCCGGATTGCCCGCCACATCCTGCGCCGTGCCCGCGTCCAGTGAGATCGTCATGTTGCCGTCGCCCGTCGTCTCGGCCACCGTCACCGTGCGGGTCAGCCCCGTGCCCGACACGGTAATACTGCCCGCCGCGGCGTTGCCTGTCGCCACAAGCCGCACCTTCGCGGCCGTCAGTGAAACCGTCACCGCATGGAGATCGGCATACGTCACCGTAAAAGTCACCGGGCCCGCATCCGTCTTGGTCAAGGAAGGCGCCCCGACCACGACCGTCGGCGCCGTCGTATCGATCACCCAATCCGCATTCGTGGCCAAGGCCCCGACCGCCCCGGGGGTCACGGCCGGCAGCGTGAGGATCGCCGCATTGCCCGCCGCGTCCGCCAAACTGCCGCCGTTCAACTCCAGCGCGGTCGTCGCCGCGTGGTTAAGATCCTCCGTCGTATCACCGGCCTGCACCACATAGCGGAACACCAGCGTCGCCGTTCCGCTGCCGCGCAGGTAGCTCGCGAAGCGGTCCTCCGCACCCGTTTCCAACCGCAGCGTCGGCCCGCCCCCGGTCGTCACCGGTTCGGTAAAGGCAACCGCCAGCTCGATCACCGCGTCGGCCTTGAACTGCCCGGCCGCTGTCACCGCCGCGAGTGCAAGCACCCGCGGGGAATGCGTGTCGCTGACCGTCAAATTTACCGTGCCCGTGCCCGTCGCACCGGCCGCATCCCTCGCCGTCACGGTCAACGTGGTCTGCCCCGTGTAATTCTCCGCCGGCTCAAACCGCAACCCGTTGAGCGCCGCATTGAGGGCCGGGATCGTCCCCGCGAAGGTCATGGCGGCATCCGCCGTGCCGTCGCCCTCGGTGAAGGTCAAACCGGCCGAGGTGGCCAACGTCACGGTGCCGCCGCCGACCGTTAACCGCACCGCCAGGCTCGCGTCGTCCACGTCGCCCACGGCAATGAGCCCGTTACCCAAAGTCAGCCCCGCCAACGACGCCACGGTCTGCGCCGTCGGCACATTCACCACCGGCGCATCGTTCACCGCCGTCACGGTGAGGGCCACCGTGTCCGTGTCCGTCAGCGCGCCGTCGTCCGTCGTCACCACCGTCAGCGTGTCGCTGCCGTTGTAATTCAAAGCGCCTTGGTAGACCAACGTCGCCAGCGCCAAGTTCACCTGCGCGCTCGTGCCGCTCAGCGTCAAGGTCGCGCTGCCGCTTGCGCCCGCGCTCACCGTCGCGCCGGTCGAGCCGAGCGTCACGGTCAGCGTGCCTTGGGTTACCGTCAGACGAGTCGTCAGCGTCGCACTGTCCACGTCGCTCACCGTGACCGCGTTCGCGCCGCTGAGCGCCAGCGCCGCGTCCTCCGCCACCGTCTGCGCTCCCGGCACCGTGTTCACCGGCGCGTCGTTCACGCCGGTCACCGTGTGCGCCAGTTCCACCGTCGCCGCCGAGTAGCTCGTCGCGCCGCCGGCCAGCTGCGCGCTTGCGCCAAAAATCCGGATTTCATGCAGGGCGGGATTATTGTTACGCGAGGAATCGACCACCATCCGCAGATAGCGATAGGCCGTCGCGCCGGACGAGAGCGCGAAGGACTGGGCCACCGGAGGCACGCCCACCGTAGCCAAGGCCATCGTCCCCGTCGCAACCGTGCTGCCGCCCACGAGAGCGTAGCTGGTCGCGCTGTTGCCGGTGATCGCATTGGCCACCTCAAGATGAAAGTTGATCGTCGCACGATCATTGTAGCCGTTGTTGGTCGCGTTATAGAGCGCGACTTTACTGAGCGCCGTCGCGACCCCGAGGTCGATCAGCACATGGCCGGTGGCCGCGTTGTCCGACCCCAACCAATAATTGTTCCCGAAACTATCGGCCACGACGGCACCTACCTGTTCGTCCAACACTTTGGTCGCCGCGAATGCCGTGCCCAAAATCGAACTCCAGCCGATTACGTTGCTCGTAGACAACACCAGCTGGTCGCCGCTCCCGGTCAGATTCACCGTCGCTCCACTCGTGACCGCCGACGCGCTTGATTCGATCAGGTTGGCGGCCAGCGCCGTGGCGGGGCCGAAATAATTGGCCGCAGGCACAAACCGCAGGCGATCACCGGACTGGAGGGTAAAGGCCGACGCCCCCGCCGCCGCCGGCAAAGCCACCCACGTGCTTCCATCCACCGAATACTGCCACGCGCCCTTGCTCGGGTTGAGCGTGTGCGCAGAGACGGCCACACCCGCGAGGGTGCTCGCCGGTGTATCCGCGGCATCACTGAAATTGGCGCCGAACAATTGCGCCACGGTCGCCCCGGGAGCAGTCGAGCCAATATCTTCCACCACCGCCGGCAGGGTCGCGCCGCCACTGGCCACCGGCGCATCGTTCACCGCCGCGAGGGTCATCGTCACCGTCGTGACCGCCGAGGACAGCGCGCCATCCGACGCCGTCACCGTAAACGTCTTCGCCCCATTTTCGTTCGCCGCCGGCACGTAAGTCAGCGTGCCGAGGTCTGCGGCGGCGATCACCTGGCCAGCCGTGACGTTCGCGGTGGAAAGTTTCAGTGTCCCCGTCGCCGGCAGTGTCGCCACCGTGATGCTCGCCAGCACGGAACCTTCCGAGTCGCTAAAGGCGGACGTGAAATTCGCCGCGGTAAACGCGAGGGTCGTATCTTCCGTGCCGCTCACGGCGATCGCCGCCGGAGCCAGCACACTGTAGCGCACAATCACGAGGCCCGAACCGCCAGCCCCACCGGAGCCGCTGTTGTAGGATCCGCC
>JBDNFZ010000313.1:0-4419 GCA_041689555.1 Opitutaceae bacterium
GATGGTCGGCCATGGTCCCTCGGGCAGCACGACGCTGCTGGGCCCGACGCCGTTCCGGGTCGGCGGTGGCGCTGGAACCGGGGAGAAAGAAGGCGGGGACGGGTTCACGAATCAGTTCTTCGGTCGGGACGGTGCGGAGGAAGCAGTGGCGTTGAAGCGGACGGCGAAATCGGCGGCGGCGGCGATTATCGCATCGAAGTCCGGCACCTCGCCGAAGAACATCGGCCCGAGCATTTGCCGGTAGTCGTTGCGCCAACCGGCGAGGTGCGCTTCCGGAGGCTCGAGCCGGAACGTGCCGGGCTTGTGCGTCGCGTAATCCACCCATGAGTGGCGGAAGAAAATCTCGCGGTGCTCGACCACGCGCCGAAACAGGGCGGTGTCGGCCAGCGCAGATTCGCCGACGCCGGCGCGCAGCAGGCACCACAGGTCGTAGTAGTGGCGCGCCATGCGGATCTTGCGGGGTTTGTCCGCCAGGCGAAAGGTCTCCTCGTGCAGCAGGCAGGCCTTTTCCCAAAACGTGCGCTCGGCCGCGAGCACGCTGACGGTGCAGGCGGCATCGGCGTCGAGCGCGGGGAAGTGCTCCAGCACGTAGGGACGGATGGTTTTTGCCTCATGCGGCCAATCGTCTGAACGCGCGCCGAGTTCGATTTTCACCACAGGACGCACGTAGCCGACATCATCGGCGGCGAAAACCGATGGATAGTAAAACAACAGGCATTGGCCGTCGGCCATGGCGGGATCTACTTCCAGCCGCCAATCCGATGCGCCCAAGGCGGCGGTGATGCGGGCGGCCAATGCGGGTTGCAACTTGCCTTGCACCCACTCGCGGCTGGCCGCCTTGAGCGCATCCAGCCGCACGCGACGTAGTTTGGCGCTCGGAGCATGGTCCGGCGAAGCGTCGCCTGCAAAACCGAGCGCGGCCTTGTCGACGATGATGTCGATGTCCTCGGAAAAGCGCGTGATGAGGTTCCACGCCTTGGAAAGCGAGGTTCCGCCCTTAAAGGTGAGGTGTCCGCCCAGCTCGGGCAGGCCGAAGAGTTCGCGCAGAGCCCAGCAGACCCAGAAATCTTTCTCCACGCTCACCGCGTTGAGTTGCATGGCTTTTTCCACGCCTAGGAACGAGGCACGCCGTTTGTCGCGGGAAGCTGGATGAAGGTGTTCATCGGCTCCTATGCGGCGACTTTGCGGAACACCTCGGCAATCCAGGCCGGGGCGTGCCCGAGGTCGTCGAGCAAGCCGGCTCGATCCGCCGGGGTGAGGTTGCGTCGCAGTCGAGCAATCACGTCGTCGTCCACGTGGTCCCGCCCGATCCAGCGCAAAGCGAGGATAGCTTGGGAGCTTTGGTGATGCCGGGTGGAGACGAAGCGCGGGGAAACGTGCCGGAGCACGAGGGTGCTGCGCCCCCGGTTGATGCGGCGGCTCGGGCCGGTGGTCAAATACCAGGGCCGCATGGGCACTTGGTCGCTCAATCCGAGGGCATTGGCGGCGTGCGCACCGGTAGAGTAGATCTTGGCTCCGTTGCGCCTTCCCAATGCGGCGTGCACGTGTTTGGGGTCCGCAGCGAGCACCCCTAGAATCGGATCGGTTCTGGTCAGGTGATACAGTCCGCGGCCGGCCCGGGCGATCTGGCCGGCCTGGCAATTTCGGGAAAGGGCCTTGTCGATGGCGGCGCGCCCGCCCAGATCGAGAAAATCGGGCGGCGTCCAGACGCGCCCCTTCGGCCCGGACCGGATGCGGTCGAGGACGGCGGTGTCGATGGAGTCGGCATGCTTGCTCATTTCGGGCGCTTTTCTGTCAGAAATAGTTGTGCTTTTTCTGACAAAATCAAGGGCGGAGACAGAGCGATCCCGGTCTCGGATGCTACGTGATGGAAACACTTGCCACGGGGAGACGGCGTTTTGGCGGCGGCTTGCGGCGGGGACGGCGGCGAAGCGCGTGCGTCGAGCTTTTCGGGCACGTCGGCGACAGTCCGGGCGGTGACTTCGTTTTTGAAAGATCGTTCTTTGGTCGGGTCGGACTCGGGGAAGATCCACATGCATCTCTCTGCGATCCCTCCCGTCTCTGCGGTGCAAACTCCGGCTGCATCCAAGCCACCCGACGCCGAATCCGGCACAGAAATTACACCGCAGAGCCGGGAAGGGCCGCCGAGGCCGATCCACATGCATCTCTCTGCGATCCCTCCCGTCTCTGCGGTGTAAACTCCGGCTGCATCCACGCCACTCGACGCCGAATCCGGCACAGAAATTACACCGCAGAGCCGGGATGGGCCGCAGAGGCCGATCCACATGCATCTCTCTGCGATCCCTCCCGTCTCTGCGGTGTGAACTCCGATTGCCTCACCTGCAGTTGACCCCGAAGCGGAGAGGGAAGTTACACCGCAGAGCCGGGAAGGGCCGCAGAGGCCGATCCACCTGCATCTCTCTGCGGTCCCTCCCGTCTCTGCGGTGTAAACTCCGGTTGCTTTCCCTGCACCCGACCCCAAATCCGAGAGGGAAGTTTCACCGCAGAGCCGGGATGACACGCAGAGGTGAAAACCTCCGGACTCTGCGCCCTTTCCCGGCTCTGTGGTATTTCCCTTGGTTAGATATCCGCTGGAAACGGCGGGGAACCGAGGAGGTGATTTAAAGGGCGGGAAGCGCCGGTTTGGGAGCGGGTGGCGTCGGCAGAGCCGCGATCCAATCGATCTCCAGGGAAAACTTCCCGGGGGTTTTGTCCCCGAGGAAAAACGCGATCTCCTGCACGGCGCCACGATCGATCGGCGGCGCGTCCGGCAGATCCCGTCCGCGCCAGCCTGCGGCAAAGTCCGCCAACGGCAGGCGGTGTTCCTGCCACTCGCCCGCCTTGGTTTGAAACTCGGCCCGGTAGTCCGGCACCCGCCACCCGTAGCGGTCGCGCACCCGCAACTGATACTTCCGACCATCGCCCTTCACCCGCACCACCAACGCAACACAGCCGGTTAAATCAAAGCGCGTGCCCTCCGAACGCACCGATGCGAAGCCGCCGTTATTTTCGAGCGAGAGCTTGCCCGTGAACGTCGCGATCCCGTCCGCCGCGACCTCCAGCCGGCCCGAAGACAGCCCGCCCATCACCCCGTCGTTCACGATCTGCCAACGCAGCGCAGGCACCCCGCCCGCAAAGTTCTCGATCATCCTCAGGCCTCGCGCCTCGTCCGCATCGGCAAATGCAGCCAAGCCGCTGAAGCCCGCAAGTCCCAGCCAGGTTCGGAGTCGCGTTAGCATCAGCCAGCCTGTCCCAAACGCACCTGCGGTCAAACGGGCTGCTCGGGCGGAGGGGTTCTTTCCGAAACACAGCCCGAAGGCCGGGGAATTGGCGGCCAACATCCGAGGTGCTTGGCGCGTTACGGATGCTTCTGGTGAGGCTCACCAAAAGGGTTTGTGGCTGACCCCGTGGTGCGGCGCGCACCGCAGTCTTACGCCTCGAACCTTCGCCTCCAATATGCGCTTAAGATATAAGCGATTTTGCCCCCACTGAAACAGAGCTATGGAAATCTCAGTCCGCGATAGCGGAGCAGGTCGGAAGGCCAAAGCGATCAGAACGGGGTCGGGCTTTGGGGTTTGGGGTGAAGGCGACAGCGTTTTCTTGAGTAGCCGCAGATTAGCCGAACGGCGTCACCGTCGGGTGGCTGAAAGGAAAACTCAGTTGGTCAGCCGGTTTTTCCAGTAGTCCGGGTCACGCTTCAGCGGCATGACGGCGACGATCCACACGCGATCAGGCTCGTCGAGGTAAAGCAGGGCATACGGAAAATCGTCCGCCAAGTGCCGGCGCACGTCGCCGTCGATCCGGCGGAAACGGTTCGGCGCCGCGCAGGCATCGGTGATGAGACGTTCGATCTCGTCGTAGAAGCGCCCGCCCAGCTCCGGGCGGATTGCGGCGTAATGCGCCGCGGCCTCGGCGTATTCTTCATCGGCCTCGGGGTGGAAGAGGTGCGACTTCACCTGCCGACGATCCGGCGGATGCGGGCGGAGACGACTTCGCCGGGGATGCCCTGCACTTTGCCGCTGCGGATTTCCTCCACGCGGCGCGCCACGGTGGAGCGCCAGGCGGGACTGAGCGCGGGCTCGCTCACGCCGTGCCGGGCGAGCATGAGACGGTCAACCAGTTCGGCCACCACGTCGTCGGGCCATTGCCGAGCCTCTTCCACGATCTGATCGAGTGTGAGTGCCATTCTGGGAGTGTGCGGGGGAGATGGCGGTTTTCAACTCTCGCGTTCGCGGGGGTGGCACTGGGTCACGGCCATCCGGTTTGGTTCCGCAAGTGTAGGCTCAGACATCCTGACCTGAGGCGTGAAAAAGGGGGCGGGCTGGAAACGAGATGAGCTGGAGCTGGCGCTAAAAGCGCGGGAGTGACAGTGAGAAGCATGCCCCAAGTCCAACTCCCCATTTTCCCGAAAAGCAGCAC
>JBDNFZ010000314.1:0-3023 GCA_041689555.1 Opitutaceae bacterium
GCCCGTCGCGGCCGCCGCCAACACCGCCAAGCATCCCATCAAACTGCCCGCCGACTGGCAGAACGGCGAAGGCGACCTGACGATTCTCCTCGGCACGCAGCCCGGCCTGAAATTCGACCAGACGCTGCTCACCGTGAAAGCCGGCGCCAAGATGCGCTTCATCTTCCGCAACGCCGACGACATGCTGCACAACTTCGTCCTCTGCGCGCCCGGCAAGGGTCAGGAAGTCGGCGCCGCCGCGCTCGCCCTCGGCGTGGACGGCATGGCGAAAAATTACGTGCCGGAAACCGCCGACGTGCTTTACCACACGTCGATCCTCCAGCCCGAGACGAGCGACACGCTCTATCTCACCGCCCCGACGACCCCCGGCGACTACGACTACATCTGCAGCTTCCCCGGCCACGCGATGCTGATGAAGGGCATCCTCCGCGTGGAGGCGAAGTAACCGGAGTTACCGCTCCGCAGTCATCTTCCGCATGTAGGAGCCTGCTTGCAGGCGATGGCCCCCCGCCGAGTTGGCGGTGCATCGCACCCGCCTTTGTAGGCCCCTCGCTTGCGAGCGCTGATAATCGACTGGAAGGGCCTAGCCGAACTATCGCACCCGCCTTTGTAGGCCCCTCGCTTGCGAGCGCCCGGCGCCCGGAGCGCCCGCAAGCGAGCTGCCTACCGCCAACCGGCAGATGCGCCCTACAGGCGATCTCGTATCATTTCTTCCTTGCCCGATCCTTACTCCTTACATTGGAGTAAGGAGATGGAAACCACCGTCACCAGCAAGGGTCAACTCACCCTTCCCCAACCGATCCGCCACGCCCTCGGGATCGACGCCGGCACCGTCCTCGAGGTCGAACTCGGGGCCGAGGGCAGCGTCGTGCTCCGCAAAAAAGCCACGCCCGGTTTCTTCGACCAATTCGTCGGCCTCAAGGCCCGCAATGCTCCCTTCGCCAGCGGCGACGAGGCCCGCGAGGCGCTCCGCGTCGCCGAGGGCGAACCGGCGCCCTACCTCGCCGCCGCCGCGCCCAAAGCCGCTGCGAAACCGCGCAAGCGCCGTTGACCCATGGCCATCGCCCTCGATTCCAACATCCTGATCGACGTCCTCGGCCAGCCCACCGCGCACACGCCGCACGCCGTCGCCACGCTCAACGCCGCCCTCACCCGCGGCGCGCTCATCATCTGCCCGATCGTCGCCGCCGAGACGTCCCTCTACTTCGCGTCCGCCGACGAAACCGAGGATACGTTTAAACGTATGCAGATCCGCCTCTCGGCCTTCGGCTGGCGCGACCTCCACCTCGCCGGCCGCATTTTTCTCGAATACCGCAAGCTCTCCGCCAAACCCCGCGAGCGCGTCGTCGCCGATTTCCTCGTGGCCGCCCATGCGTTTCATCAAGCCGACGAGCTCATCACGCGCGACCGCGGTTTTTACCGGCACTATTTTCCGAAGCTAAAAATCACCCACGTCGGCCCCGCCCCATGAACACCCCTTCGCCCTTTCCCGCCCGACTCCCGCCCGAAGATCTCGCCGCCGTCGGTCTGCGCCCCGGTCGCTACCGCCACTACAAGGGCAAGGACTACCGCGTCATCGGGCTCGCCCGGCACTCGGAGACCGCCGAGGCTTTGATCGTCTACCAACTCCTCTACGGCGACTTCGGCCTCTGGGTCCGCCCCGCCAAGATGTTCATAGAAACGGTGCCGATGCCCGACGGCACCACCGCCCCTCGCTTCGCCTATGTCGGCCCGCAGTAAGAACGGAAACGCTTTCGATATATTTCAGGAACCGCCGCCATCTTTCAGGCCTTCCCCATGAAAACTGAGTATCCCGCAAGGGTAGATCCATGGCTCGTCGGACTGGTAGTCGGCGCGCCGCTCGTTGCGATCACGGTCGGGATCTTCGCCCTCTTCACGTCGGTCGGGGCCGGCGTCTACACGATCTTGAGCGGGCTTGTCATCGGCGGCGTCATCACCGCGCTTTGGCCAACCCGCGTCTACACCCTGACCGACGACGCGCTCATCATCCCGTCCGGCTCCAACTTGGGAGTGTTTCCGCTGTCGAA
Organism: Opitutaceae bacterium; assembly: GCA_041689555.1. Classification (GTDB taxonomy): domain Bacteria; phylum Verrucomicrobiota; class Verrucomicrobiia; order Opitutales; family Opitutaceae; genus Tous-C4FEB. The sequence continues at coordinate 2,049 of JBDNFZ010000314.1, forward strand.
GATTCGCGCCGCCGTCGCCGTCACGAGTATCTGGAGCGCGCCCGTGCTTTCCATCCGGAGGATCAAGCTCACGCTGAACGACGACAACACGCTCATCATCGCCCCCAAAAATCGGGAGGCATTCCTCACCGATCTCGCGGCGCGCCGGAGTCGGATCGCGGTGCTCCCGTCGGACCCGGCAATCTCCCCGGCCGCATAGACACCCCGCGCCGAAGCCACCGGGACGAGTTCCTTTTACCAGCGGCTGGAGAAAATTGGCTCCCAAGGGTTGCCTGTAGAACCGACCGATGGTCGGTTTTTCAGACCGAGCAAAGGCCGACCAGCGGTCGGGGCTACAGTCCTGAAATCAAAAGCCGCTGGAATTACTTGAAGCTGGCCAGCAGGTTCTCGGCCGCTCGCTTGACGTAGTTCTCGCCGGACGCCGAGGCGGGCTCGGCCACGATCGCGGTCAACGTGGCGCGCAGCGCCGGATCAGGCGCTCCCGGGGCCCGCGCGGCGACGTCCAGCGCAAACAACCGCTCGATCGGATTGGCCGGGGTCTTGATCACCCGATGAATCGCTTCCCGCGCGGCGGGATTTTCGCCCCGGTGCAGCAGCGTCTCGGCGGCCGCGAGGCGGACGACCGCGCTTTCATCCTGCAGGAGCGCGGCGAACTGCGCCGGCAAACCGGTCGCGCGCGCGGCCGCGACCGCGCCCCAGTAGCGCATCAAAGGCGACGGCGACGCGAGTGCTTCCGCGAGCGCCGCGGACGGCGGTGTTGCGGCAAGTTGGAGCGCGTCGAGTTGATCGAGAATGCGGTCGAGCGGATAGCGTTGCGCGTCGCCGGCGATCACTGTCGGCGATTCCGCGCCCGACCAAGCGAGCATCAGCGGCTCGGGCATAAACCCCGTGTCGCGCACCGCGAGCAAGTGCCCGCGCAACGCCGCGCGCAGGCGCAGGAGCTGCGGCTGCGCCGCAGGATCGGCGGCGAGGTTA
>JBDNFZ010000315.1:0-4479 GCA_041689555.1 Opitutaceae bacterium
AACAGGTCGGGAAACAGGAACGCTTCGGGCTGACAGTCTGTGGCGGGCCGGGTGCCAGTCGCTGCTTTCGTTTGATTCTTCATGCCAATAACTTAAGCACGAATCATGCCCATTCTTTCGTTCGCGTATGAATTTTCCGGGATAGTGCGCCCAGCACGGTGCCGGACGTGAGAACGATCCGCATCAGGCCGGTCACAGGTCCAAGACTCACCGCGATAAATATCACGAGAGACACATGGTCGGGCAACAAGTAGCGAGAATAGGGCAAATGGTAAACCGCGAGGGCCCCCAGCACCGTCAAAGCCCAGCCCCCGCCCAACCACCACGTCGCCTTGTCTTGGGCAAAAACCACCGCCGCGAGGATCAAGAGCGCGAGCATCAAGCCGCCGTAGCCAAAGGCCCATGACAGGTATTGTGGAGCGTGTTCCACGATATCCCGGGCCATAATCGCGATGCGCGGCCCGACACCTGACTGCACGGATAAGGCGGGGAGGCTGCCAAGGCTCGTCAACCTGCCTCCCAAGCGGGCGAGATCCGTGCCCAAAAATAACCAAGGAACCATGGCCCCCAAGGGCAGCATCAGCAGATGCCGTTCAAGGAGCGGACGCCGACACCTGTTTTGCACGGCGAGGGTGGCGAGCACGATCCAAGGCAGCGCCAGGACGGCAGAAACTTTTACAAGGCCGGCAATACCTAGCAGGAGTCCGGCGCCGACGCAGCAAGCCATGCGTTGCAGCGATCTGGCTGCCCGTCCCGCTGCGACCAAGAGCGCAAAAGCTGCGGCGAGCAGTGCAGCGATAAGCGGGTCTTGGAGGGCGAGCCGCTCATGGAACACTGCGAGCGGCAGGAAGGCCCAAAGTGACATGCCGATGACGGCCGCTCGGCGACCGGCATAGAGCCGCAAGCCCAGTCCGAGGGCCGCGACCGTGAAAGCACCGGTTACCGCGACGAGGAACCGCGCGGCTGTGACGGTGGTTAACGGCAGGAATTCTGCGGGACGAAACATCCAGGCCAGCAGCGGGCGGCCTTGGCCTAGCGGGTCGAAGGCCCGGCGGACACCCTCGTCGAGCGAGGAAAGGATATTGGCCCCTTCATCGACAAACGGTTCCAGCCGGTCGATGTAAGTGAGGCGCAGAATCAGGGCCGCAGCGATCAGTAAACCCGCGACGAGCAAAAAGACCCGCTCCCGTTGCGGCATCGTCCGCGAAACCGGGCTATTCATATAAATAGAGGGTGGCGAAGATATGACCGCTTACGGGTCCCGCATAGCAAATAAGAATGGCTGCCTGCAGAGCATCGCCACCAAAGGTGGAGTGGAGAATCTACGGCTTCCGCTTCTTTCCGTTCTTCGACTCGATGTTGAGGTAGGTCTTGCTGAGCATCTGGCTCTCGTAGAGCTCGAGCAGGCGAACGCCCTCGCGAGGCTTCACGACGTCTTTCTTCGTGGCGGCGTCGATCTGCGCCTTCATTTTCCGGCAGAGTTCTTCCTGCTGATATTGGACGGCCTCGAGAACATCGGCGATGCGGCTGCCGCTGAGGGCCTCCTCGATGTAGTAACCGTTCGGTTCGTCGTCTTCGAGGAAGACGTGGACCTCGTTGACGCGACCAAAGAGATTGTGGAGATCTCCCATGATGTCCTGATAGGCGCCGGTCAGGAAAATCCCGAGGTAGTAGGGCTTCGCGTTGAGGGGGTGGAGGGTGATGTAGTCCTTGGTGTCCTGCAGGTCGATGAAGCTGCTGATCTTGCCGTCGGAGTCGCAGGTGATGTCGGCGAGGATGGCGTTGACGGTGGGCTTTTCGTTGAGGCGATGGAGCGGTGCGACCGGAAAGAGCTGTTTGAGCGCCCAGTGGTCGAGCAGGGATTGGAAGACGGAAAAATTGCAGACGTATTGGTCGGCGAGCAGTTTTGAGAGGTCGCGGAGTTCCTCGGGTTCGTAGCCGGAGCGTTGGGATTCCTTGGCGATGTTCTCGCAGATCTGCCAAAAAAGGGATTCGGCCGCCGCGCGATTCTCAAGGTCGAGGTAGCCGAGATTGAACAGGGAAAAGGCCTCCTCCTTCTTTTGGGTGGCGTCGTGAAACCGCTCGAGACGGCCGAGCTTGGTCTTGTTCTTCAACATGACCTCGAGGTCCTCGACGACCTTGTGTTTGACCTTGGGCTGATGCTGTTGGCCGAGGGATTCGCGCTTGTTGATCCGCTCGAAAACCTCGACGACGAGCAGGGAATGCGGGGCGACGATGGCGCGGCCGGACTCGCTGACGATGTCGGGCACGGGCACGGCGGAAGCGGCGCAAATCTCGCGAATATTGGAAACGACGTCGCGCGCGTATTCCTCCATCGAGTAGTTCATCGAACTCTCGAAATTCGTCCGGGAGCCGTCGTAGTCGACGCCGAGGCCTCCGCCGACATCGAGGTAACCCATCGGGAAGCCCATCTTGGCCAGCTGGCAGTAAAACCGCGTGGCCTCGATGACGGCGTTCTTGATCGTGATGATGTTGGGGACTTGGGAACCGATGTGGAAGTGCACGAGCCGCAGGCACGATTGAAGCTTGGCGGCGCGGAGTTTCTCGCAGGCGAAGAGGATTTCCGCGGTGTTCAGACCGAATTTGGCGCTGTCACCGGTCGACATGGCCCACTTGCCTTCGCCACGGGTCTGAAGTTTGGCGCGGAAACCGACCAGCGGTTTCACGCCCGTCTCCTTCGCGATCTCGATGATGTCGTCGAGCTCAGAGAGTTGCTCGACCACGAGGATGATCTTCTTGCCGAGCTTACGGCCGAGGAGAGCGAGCCGGATGTAATCGTGGTCCTTGTAACCGTTGCAGATGATGAGGCGGTTGGCGCCTTCGTGCATGGCGAGGGCGATCATCAGTTCGGGCTTCGAACCGGCCTCGAGCCCGTAGTTGAATTCTTTCCCGGCGGCGACGATCTCGTCGACGACCTCGCGGAGCTGGTTGACCTTGATCGGGAAAACCCCGCGGTAACTGCCCTTGTAGCCCTCCTCCTTGATCGCCTTGCGAAAAACCTCGTTGAGTTGGGCGACGCGATGGCGGAGCAGATCCTGAAAGCGGATGACGAGAGGGGCCTTGAGACCCATGCCGACCGCCTCGGTGATTACGTCTAGAGCCCGGATGCAGCGGCCGTCGGCGAGGGGTTGGACGTTGAGGAAGCCGGCTTCGTCGACAGAGAGGTGACCAGAGCCCCAGCGCTTGAAACCATAGAGTTCTTCAGACTTCGACGCGGACCAGGAAGAGGAGGATTTACTTTTCAATGCGGAGCGGGGGAGGTGTTAGGGCTTGCTTTAGCGGATGCGGAATTGATTTCCTACGTGTTTCTTTTTTCAAAATCTTCAACACGCAACGACGAATATGTTCACCACCGCTTCCCTCGCCCTCATCGCCCAAGCCACCACGCCTGCCGTCGCACCCTCCGGCTCCGGACCAATGTGGCAGATGCTGCTCTTCTACGCGTTGATCGCCGGCGGCTTTTATTTTCTCTTCATCGCGCCCCAGCGTAAAAAGCAGAAGGCCCACGAAAAGATGCTGGGCGAGTTACAATCGGGTGACGAGGTGCTGACGACCGGCGGCCTCTACGGCGTGATCACGAACGTCAAGGACGACCGTTTTCTGGTGCGCATCGCCGACAACACCAAGGTCGAAGTCGGCAAGGGTTTCATCTCCGCCGTCACGAAGAAGGACGGCGTAGAGAAGAAATAACCCGCCGGCTAACCCCGGCCACCCGGCCCGACCGGTCCCTCGCGCCGACTGCGACGGTCCGGATGCTTTCGGACGCCGCCCCAACCCCGCATTTAAAACCAAAACACCCATGCTCAAACGCAACCTCTGGAAGATTATCCTCTCCGCCGTCATCGCGGCCTGGGCGATCGCCGAACTGATCCCCGTCAATGATATCCCCTTCGCGACGTATGCGAAGGCGCACGCGACGGCGAAGCCCGCCGATTTCGCCAAACTTCTCGACGAGGCGGCCGCCCGCAAGAAATCCGGCGCGGCTCCCAGCGAATTTGTCGCCCTCAAGCAGATCGGCGCCGAGCGAAAGCTCGATCTCACGGTCTACTTTCCCGAGATTCGTCTCGAGTCGTCCCTCAAGAACGTAGTCAAGCGCAATGAGATTCTCCTCGGCGAGCTGCTCCGCCGCTCCAAGGGCCGCCTTCAACTCGGCCTCGACCTCAAGGGCGGGATCGCTTTCACCCTCGAAGTGGACGAAAAAGCCGCCGGGGCCGACGTCGACAATACCCGCGAGGAGAAACTGGCCAAGGCGATCGAGATCATCGGCGCGCGCATCAACGCCTTCGGCGTTGCCGAGCCCGTCATCCGCCCGATCGGCAACAATCGTATCGAGGTTCAGTTGCCCGGCGTAAACACGAAGGACAACCCCGAGGTCGTCGAAAACGTCAAGAAGCCGGCGCAGCTTTCCTTCCGCATCGTCAACGCCGGTCAGATGCCCGGCGCCTCCGCCGTCGGCGA
>JBDNFZ010000316.1:0-3782 GCA_041689555.1 Opitutaceae bacterium
AGCTCTATACCGACGCGCTCGGAAGGCGAGGAGTGGCGGAGAGCGCTCGGGCGCGCGCGAGCGCGCTGGCCTACGGGTCGGCGCGGTGGGCGTCGGGAACGTGCCGGAGCGCGCGCGAGCGCGCTGGCCTACGGGTCGGCGCGGTGGCGGGCCGACAATGCGGGCGGACGCTTGCAAACCGGCGTGAGCGGGCCTTCTTCGGGCGGATGTCCGTCGCGCCCACGCTGCTCTGGTTCCGGCAAGACCTCCGCTTGCAGGACAACCCCGCGCTGGCGGCGGCGGTGGCGCGGGGCGGTGCGGTCGTGCCGGTGTATATTTTGGACGACGCGGGCGAAGGCGCGTGGCCGATGGGAGGGGCGAGCCGTTGGTGGCTGCATCACGCGCTGGCGGCGCTCGACGCGAGCCTGCGGGAACGCGGCTCGCGGCTGCTCTTCGCGCGCGGCGATGCGGCGGGGGTGTTGCGGGAAATCGCGAAGGCGACGGGGGCGGGGGCGGTTTATTGGAACCGCCGCTACGAGCCGGCGGTGATCGCACGGGATTCGGCGATCAAGACGGAGTTCGCGGCGGCGGGGACGGAGGTGAAGAGCTTCAACAGCGCGTTGCTGCACGAGCCGCACACGATTCAAAACAAGCAGGGAAAGCCGTTCCAGGTGTTCACGCCCTTTTGGAAAAACTGCCTCACGTTGCCGGTGGCGCCGGCGGTAAAATTTACGGCTGAGCAGATCGCGGGACCGTCAGCGTGGCCGCGAGGTCTGGAGTTGGCGGAGCTGGAACTGCTGCCAAAGACAAAATGGGATGGAGGCTTCACGACGGTTTGGCAGCCGGGAGAGGCGGGGGCGGCGGCGCGGATGAAGAAATTCGCGGCGCGGGCGATGGACGCCTACGCGGACGAGCGGAATCTGCCGGATCGCGACGGGACCTCGATGCTCTCGCCGTGGCTGCATTTCGGCGAGATCGGGCCGCGCCAAGTGTGGGCGGCGGTGGCGGCGCGGTCGAAGGACTCGGGGGTGTTTCCGTCGAGCAACGGGTCGCGGGTTTTCCTGAGCGAGATCGGTTGGCGGGAGTTTGCCCACCACTTGCTGTTTCATTTTCCGCACACGCCGGAACAGCCGTTGCGCGCGGAGTTCGCGAAGTTTCCATGGGCGGCGGATGCGGGCGGGAAGAAACTGCGGGCGTGGCAGCGCGGGCAGACGGGTTATCCCATCGTCGACGCGGGGATGCGGCAGCTCTGGCACACGGGATGGATGCACAACCGCGTGCGGATGGTGGTCGCGTCGTTTTTGGTGAAGCACCTGCGGCTGAACTGGACGCACGGCGCGGCGTGGTTTTGGGACACGCTCGCGGACGCCGACCTCGCGAGCAACACGCTCGGCTGGCAGTGGAGCGCGGGGTGCGGGGCGGATGCGGCCCCGTATTTCCGGGTGTTTGCGCCGGTGCTGCAGGGCGTGAAATTTGATTCGGAGGGCGATTACGTGCGGCGCTGGGTGCCGGAGTTGGCGAAGCTGCCGACGGAGCACATCCACGCGCCGTGGGAGGCGCCGGCGGCGGTGCTGGCGCGAGCGGGCGTGGAGCTGGGGAAAAATTATCCCGGACCGATCGTGAACCATGCGGCGGCGCGGGAGGCGGCGCTCAAGGCGTTTAAGGAATTGCGCGTCGGGGCGGCGGCGGGCGCAGGCGTGGGCGTGGGCGTGGGGGCGGGCGCGGGGGCGGCGGAGCAACTGGCACTGGAGGTGGAGACGTGAGCGCGGGGAAGGCGGTGAGGGCATCGGCGTCGCAGGAGGCGGACCGTCGCGAGCAAGCTCGCTCCCACAGCGGAGAAAAGGACACGGATCATCGCGAGCAAGCTCGCTCCTACGGCGGGGAACGGAAAACGCAGGGCGGTGCGGTGCGGACGCTGGTCATCGTGCTGGGCGACCAACTCGATGCGGAGGCGGCGGTGTGGGATGATTTCGACGCCAAGCGCGATGCGATCTGGATGGCGGAGGTCGCGGAGGAATCGGAGCACGTGTGGACGAGCAAGCCGCGGATCGCGGTGTTTCTGGCGGCGATGCGGCATTTCCGCGACGCGCAGCGGAAGCTCGGGCGCACGGTGAATTACACGGAGCTCGACGACGCGAAGAACACGCAGACCCTGGCGGGCGAACTGACGCGCGCGGTGGCGGCGTTGCGTCCCGAGCGGCTGGTGATGACGGAGGCGGGGGAGTGGCGGGTGCAAGAGATGATCGCGGCGGCGGCGAAGGCGGCGGGCGTGGCGCTGGAGGTGCGGACGGACCGGCATTTTTTCTGCAAGCGGGCGGATTTCGCGGCGCACGCCGAGGGACGGAAGATGCTGCGGATGGAATTTTTCTACCGCGAGGTGCGGCGGAAGTTTCGGGTGTTGCTCGACGGGAAAGGCGAGCCGGAGGGCGGGCAGTGGAACTACGACCACGACAATCGCGGGAGTTTTTCGAAGGGCGGGCCGAAGGCGGAGAAATTGCGCGCGCCCCTCCTGATGAAACCGGACGCGACGACGCGCGCGGTGCTCGCGCTCGTGGAAAAACGCTTTGCGAAACATCCGGGCGAATTGGCGGAATTCGCGTGGCCGGTGACGCCGGAGGAGGCGCGGGCGACGCTCGATGATTTTATCAAGCACCGGCTGGCGGGCTTCGGACAATTTCAGGACGCGATGTGGACGGAGGAGCCGTGGCTGTTTCATGCGCGCATCTCGGCGACGATGAACCTGAAGTTGCTCAACCCGCGCGAGGTCGTGGCGGCGGCGGAGGCGGCGTATCGCGAAGGGCGCGTGCACCTCGCGAGCGCGGAGGGTTTTATCCGGCAGATTCTCGGGTGGCGGGAATACGTGCGGGGGATTTACTGGCACCATATGCCGCGGTATCTGGGGTTGAACGCGCTGGGGGCGAAGGCGGCGCTGCCGGAGTTTTACTGGACGGGAAAATGCGAGATGAACTGTCTGCGGGACAGCATCGGGCAGACGTTGCGGCACGGCTACGCCCACCACATCCAGCGGCTGATGGTGACGGGGCTCTATGCGCTGTTGCTCGGGGTGGAGCCGCAGAAAGTCCACGCATGGTATCTCGCGGTCTACGTGGACGCCGTGGAGTGGGTCGAGCTGCCGAACACGCTGGGAATGTCGCAGTATGGCGACGGCGGGATCATGGCCTCGAAGCCGTATGCGGCCACGGGCAAGTATATCGACCGGATGAGCAACTACTGCGCGGGCTGTCGGTTTGATCCGGCGAAGTCCACGGGCGGCGAGGCGTGTCCGTTTACGACGTTGTATTGGGATTTCCTGCTGCGGCATGAGCCGCTCCTGGCGAAGAACCAGCGGATGGCGTTGCAGGTGAAAAATCTCGCGCGCCTCGGTCCGACGGAGCGGGCGGCGATCCAAGCGCGCGCGGCGGACATCAAGAGCAACGGCGGCGCTCCGCAGGAGGCGGATGGACTTTTTCCGATTAGGGAACGAGGGTGAGCCCGATGCCGAAGATGCGAAAAAAATCCGACCTGCCGACGAAGGTCTGCGTCGTCTGCGCGCGGCCGTTTACCTGGCGGAAGAAGTGGGAGAAAGTCTGGGACGAAGTGAAATACTGCTCGGACGGTTGTCGGATGCGGAAAGCCGGAGCGACCCATGGCTGATGAAGTTTTTTCGCGGCGGGTGCGGATCGAGCGGCCGGCGTCGGAGGTTTTTGCGTGGCATGAAAGGCCCGGGGCTTTTGCGCGCCTGTGTCCGCCTTGGGAGCAGGTCGAGGTGACGCGGCACGTCGGCGGCGTCCGCGACGGCGCGC
>JBDNFZ010000317.1:0-7534 GCA_041689555.1 Opitutaceae bacterium
CATCACCGCCGGCACCGATCTCATTCGGAAAAAGACCGGCCTCTCCGCGTGGGGCCTCACGTTCCCGCTCATCACCAAGGCCGACGGCACCAAGTTTGGCAAAACCGAAGGCGGGGCGGTCTGGCTCGATCCGGAAAAGACGAGCCCCTACAAGTTCTACCAGTTTTTCGTCAACACCGAGGACGCCAAGGTCGGCGAATACCTCAGGAAGTTTACCTTTCTCCCGCGCGCTGAGATCGAGGAACTCGAAGCCAAACACGCCGCCAATCCCGGAGCCCGCGAGGCCCACCGCGCTCTCGCGGTCGAAGTCACCCGTATCGTTCACGGCCAAGCCGCGCTCGACGCGGCCTTGAAGGCCAGCGCCATCCTGTTCGGCGCCGAGATCGGGGACACCAGCGAGGAAACGTTTAAGGATGTTGTCGGTGAGATTCCGACGAAAACTTTGGCGCGGGCTCAAATCGACGGGGCGGGCACGCCGCTGATCGCCAACCTGGTCCACGCCGGTCTCGCCCCGTCAAACGGCCAGGCCCGCAAAGACATCGAGGGCGGCGGTATTTACGTGAACAACGTCAAGGTCGCCGAAATCACCCGCGCCCTCACCTCGTCCGACCTCCTGTTCGGAAAATATGTGCTCCTCCGCAAAGGGAAGCGCACCTATGCCGTGCTCTCGCTCGTCTAATCCGCTCTCCCCTCCCCTATGAAAATCCGCTCCGTCCTCACCTCCCTCGGCCTCCTGCTCGCCTTCGCCTCGGCCCGCGCCGACGCCGCACCCGCCGCCGGTCCGCAACTCGGCCTCCAGACTTGGACGTGCCGCAACATGACCTTCGACCAGGTGGTCGCCTTCGCCACCAAACACGGGGTCACGCAGCTACAGTTCATCAAAAATCACTTCGACCCGTCCGGACCCGTCGCCGAGACGCTCCGAAAAAAGGCGGTCCTGGAGAAGGCCGGCCTCGCCGCCTACACCTTCGGCGTCAACGGCACGAGCATGGACAAGGAAGCGAACCGCAAACTCTTCGAGTTCGCAAAACTCATGGGCATCAAGGTCATCATCGTCGAACCCAAGAACCTCGCCGAGTGGGACTACCTCGAGGAGTTGGTGAAGGAATACGACATCAAGCTCGCGATCCACAACCACGGCAAAGGCTCGGTCTACGGCGACCCCGCGACCGTGAAAAAGGTGCTCGCCGAGCGCGACCGCCGCATCGGCGTGTGTCTCGATATCGGCTGGGTCACCGCCGCCGGCTTCGACGCCGCCGCGGTGTTTCGCGACTACGGCGACCGTGTTTTCGACCTGCATTTCAAAGACAAGAAAACCAGCATCGTCGACGGCAAGCCCGTGGCGGTGGACACCGAGATGGGCAAGGGCGACGCCAATTACTCGGGCCTTTTCGCCGAGATCAAAAAATCCGGCTGGCAGGGCGTGATCGCGATCGAGACCGACAGCAAGGTCTTCGCCGAAGACCCCAATCGTCTCGTGAGCGAGGCCAAGACCTACTTTGAGCAGAACTTCCCGACCGTCGCGAAAACCGGCGCCAAGTAACAAGCTTCCGCTTGGCGAAGGGGTCAGAAGAACATCGCTTCGCTCAATGCGTTCTCCGGGGAAAGCAGGCTCACCGCCGCATGAAGCTCGGTGCGCCCGGAACCCAGGTCGGCCGAGAAAAACGCCGCGCCGGTAACGACATCGCCGCGCCAGTCGAAGGCCTTCCCGGAGTCGTAGGCGAAACTCAGGCTCAGCGCCGAGGATGCGCCCCCGGCCGGCTGCGAGAGGGAGAAACTCGCGCGGTTCTCGCCGCACTGGCCGATCCGATCCCGCAGCCACGCGAGCAAGACCCGGGCCTCGGCCGCCAACCCCGCCCCGTGGGCCAGCTCCACCTGCGCGAGCCCGGCGCAAAGCGTGTCCATCGGATACCGGCTCAGGAACTGGCCCAGCGACTGCCGCACCGGCAGGAGCCGCGCGTAGACGAGATCGCGGAAGTTTTCGGGCCGGGGCCAGACGTAGGTGAGCGCATCGGCGGGGGCGATCGCGCTGTCGAGGATCACGCGCTTGGCGCGGGTGAGCAGGTAGCGGTAGTCGGCCAGCCGGCTGCTCGTCGAGAAACGGTGGGCCCAATAGTAGAGCGGCAGGTCGGTCGAGAGACAGATGGACACCTGGTCCTCCAGAAATTGCCGCGCCGATCTGGGGTAGCTCAGGATGACAAACTCGCAGCAGCGTGTGTCGCCCTTGGTCTTACCGAGGAAGCACTCGCCGTAAACCTTGGCCCGCATCTCGGTTCCGCCGTCATCGTCGCTCAGCGGGCAAAGCACCACGACCCGGCTCGGGTGCCGATGGGAAAAGCCGACGGCCGTCTGGAATTGGACCACGGCGTCCGCGCTCGTGGTGTTGAGCCCGAGATGAAGGACGAAATTGACTTGGGTCGCCTTGGCGTCGCCCACGGCCGGGGCCGCGCCGCCGCTCGCGGCGGTGTCGGCCCACATCTTCGAGAGACTCTTCGAGATGGACCCGACCGGCACTTCCAGGCCGGGCAGCGCGTCAAAGATCGCGGGCATAACGGCTCAGGGCTGGCGCCACGGGTGTTGATGGGCCGCGACCAAGGCCTCGGCGCTCGCCGGACCCCACGAACCGGCCGCGTAGCTGTCCATGCCGTTGCGCGCTTCGGCCTTCCAATAATCCAACACCGGGGTGCAGATTTTCCACGACGTCTCGGCCTCGTCGCCGCGAATGAAGAGCGTGCCGTCGCCGATCATCGCGTCGAGGACGAGCCGTTCGTAGGCCTCGGGCGTGTTGGAGCCGAACGTGGTCGCGTAGCGGAAACTCATTTTCACCGGCTGCATCCGGGTCTCGAGGCCGGGGATCTTTGCGTTCAAGATCAGGCTCAGGCCCTCGTCGGGTTGGATCTGAAACGCGAGCGTGTTGCTCGCCAGTTCGAAGCCGGCGTCCCTGGAGAAGAGCGTCCCCGGCGGGCGTTTGAAGTTGATCGCGATCTCGGAGACGCGCCGCGCCATGCGCTTGCCGGAGCGCAAGTAAAACGGGACCCCTTGCCACCGCCAATTGTTGATCGAAAGACGCATCGCGGCATAAGTCTCGGTGCCCGAGTCGGCGGCGATGCCCTCCTCGGCGAGATAGCCCGGCACACTCTTTCCGGCGACCATGCCCGCCGCGTATTGGGCCCGGGCCACGTCGCCGTCGGGCCCGAGGCCCAACGGCTGGATCGCCTTGAGGACCTTTACCTTTTCGTCGCGCACCGCCTCGCCATCCATGGACACCGGCGGCTCCATCGCCGTGAGGGCGAGGAGTTGCATCGTGTGATTCTGGATCATGTCGCGGAGACACCCGCTCTGCTCGTAGTAACCGCCCCGCGTGCCGACACCGACCTCCTCGGCGACGGTGATCTGCACGCTCTCGATAAAGTTCCGGTTCCACAGCGGCTCGAAGATGGCGTTGCTGAAACGCTGCACGAGCAAGTCCTGCACGGTTTCTTTCCCCAGGAAGTGATCGATGCGGTAGACTTGGTGCTCGGCGAGGACCGAGCGGATCGTGCGGTTGAGCTCGCGGGCGGAGTCGAGGTCTTTGCCAAACGGTTTCTCGATGATGACCTTGGTGTGGATCGCCTGGCCGAGATACTTCGCGGCGAGGCCGCAGGCGCCCAAGTTCAACAGAATCGGCGCGAAGACCGACGGAGGGGTCGAGATGTAGAACAACGTCTGCACCTCGCGGCCGATTTTCTTCTCGATGCCGGCGATATGCGCGGCGAGGCGGTCGAAGGCCGCTTTCTCGTCGTAGCCGCCGGCGACATACGAGGTGTTCGCCGCGACCCGGGCCCAGACATCCCCGTTCAACTCGCGCCGGGAATGCTCACGGATCGCGCCGGCCGCAAGCGTGCGAAATTCCGCATCGGGAATCGCCTTGCGCCCGAAACCCACGAGGAAGAAATCGGCCGGAAGCAGATTGTCGTGGCCGAGGTTGTAGACGGCGGGGATGAGCTTGCGCGCGGTCAGATCGCCCGAGGCTCCGAAGATGACAACCACGGTGGGCGGCGCACCCCGGTGTTTGCTGAGCCCCTCAAGAAACGGATGACGGGTTGGTTCGGCCATGACGGGTGAAATTTCTCGGCAACGCCCCGGGGTGAGGCAAGGGAAATGCCGACGGGACATGGCGGCGAAACTGCCGGCGGCCTCAGGGCTGAAACTGTTTCGGAAAGAGCGCGACGTTTGCGTAGTGCCGCACCTCCGGCGATCCCGACGCGGAAAATGTCACCTCGACGATGTCGAAACGAAAGGTTGTCGGCGGTCGGGGCAGGGAGCGCAGGTAGGCGGCGGCGGCGCGACGCAGCACAGATTTTTTGCGACGGTTGACCGCGTGGTAGCCGGAGACGAGGGCCCCGTCGGCCCGCGTCTTGACCTCGACGAAGACCAGCGTCTCCCCGTCCCGCATCACCAAGTCGATCTCCTCGCGGCGGTCTTGCGGATTACGCCAGTTCCGGGCCACCACCGTGCAACCCGATTCGCGCCGAAGAAACGTCGCCGCCTCGGCTTCGCCCCTGGCGCCCGCGTCGCCCGGCGAACCCAAACCGAAAAGCTCCTTCAGTTGGCTAAACATATTGCCGTGAATAGGGATTCTCATTGCGGGTGCCGCCCGCCGCTGGCAATCCAACAACCTCGTCCTTCCTGAGCCCATGGCTCCCTCCAATCTCGCCAACACCCTGCGTGGCTCACTCCTGATCAAAGTCATCTCGAAGCCCACGCCCAGCAAGGAGGACGTCGCCTCCGTCATCGAGCTGACCGCCGCCAAGGTGGTCGAGGCGTTGCAGGCGCAGTCGATGACCTTCTACCTCGTCGAGGGGAACGACATCGCCTTCAAGCAGGTTTACTACTCCCCGAGCCTTTGGTCGACGGAGCCCGCCAAGCAGAAGCAGTTCGACACGATGCAGGCCAAGCTGCTCGAGATGAAGGTCCCGCTTGGAAAGGGTATCGTCGGCAAGGTCATCGAGAGCGGCGTGCCGGAATTTTTCCGCAACACCGCGAGCCAGGCACCCTTCATGGCGACGATCGCCAAGAGCACCGGCTTCGACGTGCGCTCGATGCTCACGGTGCCGCTGAAGTCCGGCACCCTCGCCCTCGGCGCGATCCAGGTGTTGAACAAGGAGCTGGACGCCGGGACCGACGGCGAGTTCACGGACAACGACCTCAACCTGCTCAAGGAGGTGGCCGAGTATTCCTCGACGCTGATCCATCGTATGGTTGATCCGAAGTTCGTGCCGAATCCGGACGATACGGCCCGCTTCGTTGCCAAACTCACCGATCTCCCGCTCATCACCAAGCTCGAGGACGTCGAATTCGACGAGCAATTGATTCAGATCACCGGTGACGCGATCATCCGGCGCGAGGGCGTGTTTCCCCACAAGCGGATGAGCGCCAACTCGGTGGCGGCATTGATGATCAATCCGCTCGACTACGCCAAGCGCGAGGCGTTCTCCCAAGCGAGCGAGCAGAGCATCGAAGAAGTGCGGGTGGTTTCGGCCACGTTCTTCGAAACGCTGCTCAAGAAGTTTTTCAAGGAAACCAAGGCTTCGGGACCCGACACCGTCGATATCGGCGCGGTCGCCGAGGTCATCACCGCCACCTACTCGCTTGAGGAGGTCGCCAGCAAAGCCGTGTCTTCGGGTGATCTGGAAAAGGAAGATTCCGCCCCGATCATCCAACTGGTAAACCGTATCATCGAGGACGCCTACGTGCAGGGCGCGTCGGACATCCACATCGAACCGATGGAAAAGGACCTGATCATCCGCTATCGGATCGACGGCATGTGCCAGGAGAAGCTCCGGCTACCCAAGCAGGTCGCCAACGGGCTCGTCACCCGGCTCAAGATCATGTGCAACCTCGACATTTCCGAGCGCCGGTTGCCGCAGGACGGACGTATCGTCTTCAAGAAATACACGAAGAAGAACATCGACATGGATCTGCGCGTGGCGACCGGACCGATGAACCACGGCGAGAAGGTCGTCATGCGTATCCTCGATAAGACGAAGAGCACCCTGCCCCTGCCCGCGCTGGGTTTCTCCGAGGAGAATCTCGCGAAATACCGCGAGTGCATCCGGCAGCCCTACGGTATGATTCTGCATTGCGGGCCGACCGGCTCCGGCAAGTCGATGACCCTCTACTCCGCCCTCGGCGAAGTGAACACGCCGGACGTCAACATCCAGACCGCCGAGGACCCGATCGAATACACCCTCGCCGGCATCAACCAAATGCAGATGAGCCGGGCGATCGGCCTCAACTTCGAGCGCGCGCTGCGGTGTTACCTCCGCATGGACCCCGACATCATCCTCGTCGGCGAAATCCGCGACAAGGAAACCGCCCAGATCGCGTGCGAAGCGGCGCTCACGGGGCACTTGCTCGTGTCGACGCTCCACACCAACGACGCGCCGTCCACGGTTTCCCGCATGGGAGAAATGGGCATCGAGCCGTTCAACATCTCCGCCTCGTTGGTGTGCGTCTGCGCGCAGCGTCTGCTCCGCCGCGTGTGCAAGAGCTGCAAAGTCCCCTATGAACCCGTCGGCCGCAAGAAGGACCTCATGGCCAAGGCCCTGGACGGCTGGAGCGGTTCGATCTTCAAGTCCAACCCCCAAGGCTGCCCTACGTGCGGCGGCACCGGCTACAAGGGCCGCGTGGGCATCCACGAGTTGATGACGAACAGCGAGGAACTGACCGAGGGCATCAACAAAGAGGTGGAGGTGGCCCAACTGAAGCGCATCGCGATGAAGAACGGCATGAAGACGCTGCACCAAGACTCTATGCTGAAGGTCAAGATGGGGCTGACCACCATCGAAGAGGCGCTGAGCAATGTGCCGCCGGATCTGATTTTGTAAGCGACGGGACGACGGGCGATCCAGGGCGACGGGCGAACCGAGGCACAAGGTAGGAGCAAATTTATTTGCGATCCGAATGAGCACAAAGGCACAGATAAACGGAGAGGAGAAACGGACGATGTCCGTGGAGGATAGGGGCGTAGGCGGTGCGAGCGTGGGCGGCGTGGGCGCGGGCGCGGGCGGCACGGAAGCGGGCGTGGGCGTGGGCGCGGGCGGCGCGGGCGTGGGCGCGGGGGTGGGCGCGGGCGCGGGCGTCGGCGTGGCGCATGGGGGCGGCCTAGACGTGGGCGCGGCGAGGATCGCAAATAAATTTGCTCCTACGCGCGGGCATCGGGCGTTGCGGCGGGGGCGGGTTTCAGTGATCGGAGCGCGTTATTTTATCACGGCTTGCACCGAGCAGAGGGAGCCGCTGCTGGAATCGGCGCGGGCCGCTGAGATTATTTTTTCAGAGCTGCGCCGGATCGAAACCGAAGCGGCGCCCATCGAGCTGATCGCCTCGGTCGTCATGCCGGACCACGTGCACGCGGTCTTCACACTCCAAGCGGGCGAGCTCGACGCTACGATGAAGCGTTTTCGCGGCGCGACGGCGGTCGCGATCAATCGTGCGTTGGATCGAACCGGCAAGGTTTGGCAGCGCGGCTGGTTCGAACATCGGCTGCGACCCG
>JBDNFZ010000318.1:0-9451 GCA_041689555.1 Opitutaceae bacterium
AGGCCGGTCGTCTCCGGGCGGCGTCCGCTCAGGAACGAAACGCGGCTGGGATTGCAAAGCGGATATTGGGAATAGGCCCGGTCAAACCTCACCCCGCGCGCCGCGAGTCGGTCGATGTTCGGCGATTTCACGACGGGGTGCCCGTAGCACCCGAGCGCCGTGTTGAGGTCATCGACGACGATGAAGAGGACGTTGGGCTTGTCGCTTGCGCCCAGTGCGCGCGCGAAGAGAGCGAGACCGAGGACCAGCGAGAGGAGGGTGCGGTGCATAGTGGAAATGAAATCTAGATTGCTTTGCCTTGGTTTTGCCCGGATCGCGGATGAGGCGGGAATTTAGGAGTCGGGCCACGGGGTGACCGGCCCGACCAAAGCGAACGTCAAAGCTTGGATACCGCCCCGGGCTTGGCGCCCTGCCAACCCTTGGTCCATTGGGTCATCAGCTTTTGCACGAGCTCCGCATTGCCCGGATCCTCGGCGACATTGCTGTTCTCCTGCGGGTCGAGCTGGTGGTCGTAAAGTTCGATGGCATCAATCTTGGTGTGGTCGGTGCGGTTCACCCACACCGTGAAACGATACCGCTCGGTTCGCATCGAGTAACCCATCAGCTGACCCGCGCCCGATTTTCCGGCTGCACGAGGATACTGGCTGAAGGCGGCGGATTTCCAAGCCCGCGTCGGGTCATCGAGGAGCGGCTTGAAGCTCACGCCCTCAAGATGCTTGGGCAACGCGAGCCCGGCGAGGTCGGCCAAGGTCGGATAGATATCGACGAACTCCACGATGGCCTTGGTTTTTACGCCGGCATGCTTCATGCCCGGAACCGAGAGCAACAACGCCGTGTTCGCGTCGTTTTCCGTGGTGCTGTGTTTGCACCAAGCGTCGTGCTCCCCGAGTTTCCAACCGTGGTCGCCCCAGAGGATCACGATCGTGTTTTTGCGCAGATCGAGCCGATCCAGTTCATCGAGCACCTTGCCGACTTGGGCGTCCATGTAGCTCGTCGCGGCATAGTAACCATGCTTGAGTTGTCGCGCGAGGTCATCGGGCACGGAGCCTTCGGGAATGCCGTGGTAGTTGCGCAATTCGCCGCCGGGAAGAATGGCATAGTCGGGCGCGCCCCGCGGACGGAATTTATTCGGCGCGAGCTCGATCTTCGCGGGGTCGTAGAGGTCCCAGTATTTCTTGGGCGCGACGAACGGGAGGTGGGGCTTCACGAAACCCACCGCGAGGAAGAACAGCTCCTTCTTCTTGCTCATGTCGCGCAAGGTCTCGACCGCGAGCTCGGCGACTTTGCCGTCTTGGAAAAAGTTGTCGGGCACGTCGGCACTCTCGAAAGCGGGACCACGGATATTTTTTTCCGTCGGCATACCGTCAGGAACCAAACCCGTCGTTTGCCCGACCGCCGACGCTGCCGCCTTGGCCTTGCCCTTACCTTTCGCTTTGGCCGCGGGGGCGTTGTCGCCGTCGGGATCCACGCCATAGCGCCGCGCGTTGAGCTTCACATTTTCAGGCAACGCATAGGTGTCGGCTTTTGGCGTGCCCCACGGCACCGACCACGACTGGGGATCGTCGAGACTCCCGTGATAGATTTTACCCATGCCTTGGACGAAATAGCCGTTGTTCTTAAAAAGCTGCGGCAACGTCACGACATCGGGCAGCGCGACGCGAAAGTGCGTCACGAGGTCCCAGACCTTGTTGGTGTCCGGGCGGGTGCCCGTCAGAAGGCTGGTGCGACTCGGCGAGCAGACGGCCTGCTGGCAATACGCGCGCTGAAATGTGATTCCTTCTTTGGCGATGCGATCAAGATTTGGGCTCTTGATGGAGCTCGCACCGTAGGCGCCGAACTCCGGACGGAGGTCGTCGACGGCGATAAAGAGGATGTTCGGACGCTCGGCGGCGAATGCGGCCGAGAGCGTGAGCAGACCGACGAGCGTGAGGACTGATTTCATGGTGGGGCGGAGATGTAGACCTTATCGGGACTTCTTGGGCGTTTTATTTCTCTCTTTCTTCGGAGCGGGTGGAACGGACGCGCGTTCGCAGGATGCATCGTCTTCCATCGCAAACTTGCCGGCACTGCGGAAGGTCTGGACCCACGCGGGACCGACATCGGATGCCGTCAGGATCTTGAACGCCGCGAGCTCGGTCGCTTCGCTCCATCCCGTCGGCAGCGGCTCGGCGACGCTGCCGGCATCCGCGAGGGCAAAGGCGCTTTTGCCGCCGATCAGGCGATTGCCCTCGTAGCGGTTGGGCACGAATTGAAACTTGGACAGCGGAGGCGCGGTTTCGGGAGCGGTGCCGATGATCGAGTCGCCGCCGCCGGGACGAATGAAGCGGTTGTTTTTGATCAGACAATTTTCCGGCAGGAGCACCATCTGGGCTTCGGGCCAGTGGCGTTTGTAGGAGAATCCGATCTCCAAATCGGCCCCGCTGATTCCCACGGTCACGTTGTCACTCAGGGCGAGGTCCTTGACTTGGGGGTAAGTCGCGATGCGCCCTTCGGCGTTATCTTTGCTTTTTGCGCCCGCCTTGATCTTCGGTTCGTAGCCAGCGGTGAGGGCGCTCGCGACGTATTCGCCGGTCGAAACCCGGATGCCGGACTCCGTGCCGGAGACGTAGTTGCCCCGCACCGTATTGCTCAAGCCCGACATCCGCAGCCCTTGGGCACCCGCGAGCCCTTGGCCGAGGATGACGTTTCCCTGGACCAAATTGTGCGAGCCTTGGCGGATATTGAACCCGCCGCGGGTCGCGACGACGGTGTTGTTGATAAGCCGGTTGTAGTTCGACTTGAGGGAAACGATCTCGGTGCCCTCCCCGTGGGCGGCTTCGAAGAGATTTTCCTCGATCGTGAAATACGCGCCGGCCTTATCGCCCGCGTCGAACTTGCCCGCACCCCACACGCGCAAGATTTCGCGGCCGTTGCCGTCGGCGAGGGGGATGTTCTTAAAAAAACAGCGCGCCACGCGGTTGTTCAAACTGTCGTCGATCGCATTGCCGATGAGCGGCTCGAGGTTGTTCTTCCCCTTGAAATAGCACCGCTCGAGGAGATTGTGGTCCCCGCTGAAAAACACCCAGTAATACTTCGTGTCGAACGCGACCGGATTGTAATCCACGATGGCGGTGTTGCGCACGATTCCATGGTGAGATTTGAACGCGATGACCGCGTCCTCACTGATCGCGCCTTTGTAAAAAAAGAGGCCGTCCACGATCACGTGCGGTGCCTTGATCACCAAGGTGGACGAGCCGTTCAGGATCGTCTCCCCGGGAATCTCGGCCCGGACCACGAGGGGTCGCTCCGGAGAGCCGCCCCGGCTGATCTCCAAACGCACATCGGTCCAAGTGCCTTTGCCCAAAACGAGCGTATCGCCCGCGGCCGCCCCTTTAATAGCAGCCGGCCATGCGGCGGGATTCGGGACGGCAACGTCGCGCGCAGACAGATTTGCGCCGACGAAGAAGGCGGCGGCAAAAAAGGCCAAGGTAAGCGACCGCAGGCGTGATGAAATCATGGAGGCAAAAGCTTCGGCCGGGGCGCTGGGTCAATCGGCTTTCCGTTTCTGCTTCGCGGCGTTTTTCGCGTGGCGACCCGAAGGATCGCCCGTGTCGACGATGCCGCCAGCGGGGTTGAGTTGTTCGAGCGCGCCTTTGAGACGCTTCCGGGCCGCGATGGCTGCGGGATCTTTTGCATCGGTCGCGACCAACTTCTCGGAAAACGGAGCCTCGCTCATGTCAAACAGCTCGCCCTTCTCGTTGAGTTTCCAGCCGGTCTCGCGGACATACCACATGCGGGCGAGTTGGTTGAAGGCCCACGCACGGGGCTGGCCCTTCTCGCCGCGGAGCTGGGGCGCAAGGCTGCGGCCGTCAATGACGGTCTTCTCCGGAAGCTTCGCGCCAGCGAGTTCGGCGAACGTCGGGAAGAAATCGCTTGAGTCGACCATGTCACGGGATGTTTTTCCTGCGGGAGTGACGCCCGGCCAGTTGACGATCAGCGGCACCAGTCCGCCGCCTTCGAGCATCGAGCCCTTTGCGCCCGACAACGCGCGCCCGCCGATGGTGGCGCGGGCGGCACGTCCGCCGGAGGTGCCGTTGTCGCCGAAGAATACGATGAGGGTCTTCTCCCGGAGTTTGAGGCGTTCAAGCTCGGCGATGAGTTTGCCGACGAGTTTATCCATGTAGGCGACGTTATCCCGGTAGATTTCCTGATCGCTGCCACCGGGGGCACTGTCGGGGGTCGGGAGAATCTCGGTGTGGACGTGCGAGAGCGAGTAGTAGAGATAGAATGGCCGGTCGCGGTTGGTGGTGAGGAAATTCGTCACGTGCTGGTGCATCATGTCAGGCAGGTAGACGTTGTCGGCCAGCGGGATTTTCTTGCCGTTCACCTCGTAGGTTTTGGCTTTGTCCTGCGTGTTCCAGTAGGCGCCGCTGCCTTGGAACTTGAGGTAGTCATCGAAGCCGAACTCGGCGGGCCCGAGCGGAAGCTGACCCCATTTGCCAACCGCGGACGTGACGTAGCCTGCACTTTTCAAGACCGTCGGCATCATCGTCCAATCTTTCGGTGAGTAGGTCCCGGTCGCGTCCTGATTCGTCGCGCCGGAGCGGAACGGGTAGCGGCCCGTCAGGATCAGGGCGCGCGAGGGGCCGCAGAGCGGCACGGTGTAGGCGTTCGTGTAACGCGTGCCGCCGCGTGCGAGCGCATCGAGGTTCGGCGTTTTGTAGTTGTCGGCACCGTAAGAGCCAACTTCACCGGTGCCGTAGTCGTCGGCGAGGATGAAGATGAGGTTGGGCTTGGTCGGCACCGCCGCCGATGAACGGGGCGCAAGACTGAACAGACAACCGAAGCCGAGGAGCAGGGCAGATAGTTTCATCGAGAAAGAAGACGTGGAGTATGAAGGAACGATTCAGTTGACCTTGCCAACGGGTTTCAGGAGTTGGAGTTCTTCCATCGCGGCCAGGGCGAAGAACGCCGACGTGTAGGTGCAGGAAACGGGGAACCACGCCCGATAGCCCACGGCAGCATCATGTGCCGAGCCGACGACAGAACCCCGGGCTTCGGGATCGGGACCGAAATACTGGTTGGCGACGCCCCACGTCAGCGCCTTTTGCGCGGCCTGCAGGTGTCGCGGGTCCTTGGTCTCGTGATGGAGTCGGTAGAACAATAGACTCCACAACGCGGTGGCTTTCTCGGCCGTGCCCACGTCCTTGGCCGGTTTGTCCGCATTGATCGACCACGAGCCATCCGCGTGCTGCCAGCGCATGAGGTGTTCCGCCAAAACTTTCGCGCGATCAAGATATCCGCCGTCGGGCTTGACGCGATGGGACGCGAGCAAGCCTTCCATCGCCCAACCCATGCCACGGGAGATAAAGGCCGCCGGCATCATACCGGTCTTCTCGTTCCAGCCGCGGTTCCAGATGCCATCAGGGCGCTCCAACTTTTGCCGAACACGGTCGAAATAGGTGAGGCCGATGTCGCGGTGCCGGGGATCTTTGGTAGTGACGTAAAGCTCCGCGATGCCCTCCATCGCGAAACCTGATTCGTCGACGAAATGCTCCGCCCATTTCTGCGGCTCCTGATAATAATCCTGCCAAATGATTCCGTGCTCCGCGGTCAGGCGTTCCGTGGCATCGGTCAACGTCTTCGCGGCGTCGAGGTAGGCCACGTTGCCTGTGGCGCGGTGGAGCGGGAGCCACGCCCAGCCGGACAGAAATTGCGCATCGGCCACGCTGATTCGCTCCTCGTAACCGGTCGCGAAATCGAGGTTGCGGTTCCAACGCGACACCGGCACGCCCCGCGCCGGATGCTTCGGATCGACGACCATAAAGCGCAAACTCGTCTGACCGATTTCATCGGCCACGCGGCGCAGCCGGCCGGCATCAAACCGGCGCGACACTTCGGTCAGACGATCGGCGTCGAGCAACATCTTGACCGACGGTCCCCAACCCCAGATCCAGTAGTTGGAACGATAGGTCGCCGCGTCCAGATCGTAGAACAGATTCAACCCACCAAAGAACGGACTCGTGGGCGTCTTTTCCTGCGAGCGCAGGGTATAGTTAATGGATTCGACAATCGACTCACGGAGTCGGTCAGCACTCAAAAGTTCTCCGGTCGGCGCGGCGCGTTGCGGCCCGGCGACCGACGTCACGCGGGTGGCGCCGAGCTCACCCCCGCCGACCGCATGCAGGGCAATCCGTCCTGACCATTGCTCGGAGAGCAGGAAAATCTGACGATCCAACCGGCCATGGATGACCGGAGCGCGAAAGCGCAGGTAAAAACCGCGCGCCGTCACCGTGCCGGGCGAAATGAAGACGGCGTTCTCCCAGTGGCCGAGCCGCTCGCCCGGAAAAACGATCTGCTCACCGACCGGGACCGGGGCCTTGAAAACGTTTTGATTGATGAAACAGGCGTTGGGCGCGACCGAGAAGGCCATCACTCCCTCCATCCCGGGCTGGAGCGCGACATCCACCACAGGGTAGAAAACTTCGCGCGCCGGATTTGCCGCCGGAGGCGCGGGATTCAATTTCGAGACATCACTGATCCTGGTGATTCGCTGGTTCCGATCACTCTCGATCCGGATTTCCACTTCGACGATTTCCGCAGGGAGTGTGGCTTTGATTTCCAGCGTTTTGCCGGAGCGCACCGTGGCGACCCTGGCCGAATCGGTGGCGGCGAAGAGGTGGCCGCCGATTCCGACGATCAGGGCACAAGAGACGAAGCTGAAGAACGTATTCATGGTGTTCGGTTATTCCGGAGAGCGCTGAGTGGTGGCGGGTGAGTTCCGCGTCAGCGCGTGCCTTTCCGATCCAGCGTGTAGGTGAAATAGACCGCGCGTCCTTCACCCGGGAAACGTGAGTTCGCACCCGCCGAGCCGCCGCGGAAGTAGACCTCGTCGGTGACGTTGTTCACGTTGATGGCAAGCGTGTGGCCAAAACCTGATTTGCCCAGCATCCGGTAGCGCGCGCCGAAATTCCAAAGCAGATAGGACGGTGCCTTGAGGTTCCACTGGCCGGTCGAGCTGGTGACAACGCGTCTGCCTCCGGGTTGCGTGGCGTAGGTATCTCCGGCGGTGGGCAACTCGGTCGGGGTGGCGCCGACAAACGTCACGCCGAGGTTGGTCGAGAAGCCCTTCAGCGCACCGAGCGGGGCGTATTTCGCGCTCACGCTGCCATTGTAGGGCGCGACGTATTGCACGTTACGACCGATCGCCGCCGGGGCGGCCGTGCCGAAATCCGCATAAATGGAATCCACCCGACCGTAGCTGGCGCTAAGGTAAAACTCCTTGGTGACCGTCCAGCTGACGTCCGCCTCAAAGCCGCGGACGAGCTGGTCGCCGTTACGCAGGGTCTGTTGAACGAAGTTACCGGAGCCCACGGGTGACTCGACGAAATCGATCGCGCTCACATTGGCCCGGGTGGCGTAAAAGCCGCTCACCGTATAGCTCAGGCGATCGTCGAGGAGCGCTCCCTTGAACCCATAGTCGTAGCCCTTGGCCGCCTCTGATTTATATGTGGGATTCGCGACGATCAGGGCGCCGTCGCCCTGAGTCACAAACCAGCTTTCGCTGTAGTTGGCGAAGGCGCGGAACCCCGGCGTGATCTTGTAGTTCACGCCGACGTTGGGTTTCAGCTCGGTGTCTTCGCGCTTGATCGACTGACCGACGGCGTAGCCGGGCACGAAGGGCGCAAACGAGGTGGCCGCCGTCAAAAAATCGCGGTGCCGATAGCGCACATAGTCAAAGCGTGCGCCGGCATAAGCGAGCAACCGGCCGTCGAACAACGCGGACTGTTGCCGCAAGCCAAGCCCCAGCGTCGAGAGGCGGAGCTTCTGGTTGCGGGTCGCGACTTCGCCGGAAGTCTCGTAACTGCGCTTGGGGAAGTAGGCGATCGGCGCGAGGGGCAAATAATTGGAATCAAGCCGCACGGCGCGCACCGCATTCCAAGCGACGATATCAGGATTCGTGGCCGCACCGTAGCTGCGCGTCGGGTCCCAGCGATACCAGTCGGTGATATCGAGCGTGAGCAAGGTGCGGTGCTCCATCTTTCGATTGTTCGTCCAGTAGCGGGCGAGCACGTCGGTTTGAAATGCGCCGCTGTCGACGAAAATACGCCCCCGGTTGGGGTTGGCGCCACGGGTCGAGACGAGCGAGTTCGTGGCCACCGGGGCGTTGACGTTGATCGTGCCCCAGCCGGTGTTGTTATTGTAGTCCCAACGGCGTTCAGCGGCGTTGTTGGCCGACATCCGGAAACTGAAAACAGGGTTGATGACTTTTTCGTAGACCGCGTTCACGACGCGGTTGCCGCGATTCAGTTCTGCCACCGGCCCGAGGGCACTGTAGCGAGCCAGATTGAACGCGTAGCCGAGCGCGACGTCGTCCGCGGTGGAAGCCGTGCCCTTTTGATCGATCACCAGCGGTAGCGCGACCGTGGGCGAGTGGCGCTCCTGCAGGAAAAACTCGTTTGAAAGCGTGAGCTTGGAGCCGTCTTTGAAGACGTGATTGATCGCGAGGTAGTATTCGTGGTTGTAGTTCCGGGCGTAGTCCTGATCGAAGCCGCGCTGAAAATAGCTGGCGGTGAAAACATAGTTGGTCTTCCCCAACTTGCTGGGGAGAAGCGGACCACCCGCCTCGAAAGTAATCCGCTCGGTGTCGTAGGCGCCGAAGTTGTAGGACAGTTGTTGCGAAGGGATCGTTTTGGGCTGCTTCGAGATCATGTTGATCATGCCGCCCGGCGAAGTGCGTCCGTAGATCGCGGCGTTGGAGCCCTTGATGACCTCGATGCGGTCGATGTTGCTCGAGCCGTAGCGACCGGCACGGAGAAAGCCGTCGCGGAGCTGCTGGGACGAGTTGAAGCCCCGCAGAATAAAATTTCCGCCGATATCCAGGCCGGTGAAATTACTGACCTGCGTGAGGTTGTCGGAGATTTCAAACATGCCGAAATCCGTGGTGAACTCGTTGGTGACGACGTTCACGGTGTAGGGCAGGTCGACGATCTGCACGGCGACGCGGCTGCCAGTCATCGTCTCGGAGGCGGCATACCCCTTCACCGATTCTGATCTCACTTCAAACGGGTTGAGCTCGACCGTCTCTGATCCGACGGGAGCGGCGGCGGGCGTTTGGGCGTTAAGATAACCGGTGACCAGTAGTGTGCTGAAGAAGACGATACGCAGAGACGAGCGGAGTTCACGGTTTGGGTTTACAAAGGTTGGCATGGTGGCGAGGGGTGTGAGCGGGAACAAAAGAAACTCGGTGTGGCTGGAGCGTTAGAAGAGCGGACGTGATGACGAACGCCCGGCGGTCACCTGCTTTGCGGCCCTCATGCCAGCCCGGAAAGAGGGCACATTCAAGAATCAATTCGAAGAAAGACTTGATATAAGGAGTTCGCGGAAACACTGAGCAGGGGACTTCCAGCCGAGGATTTTGCGGGGGCGTTCGTTGAGCATTTCCTGATAGGCGCTGAGTTGCTGGTGGGAG
>JBDNFZ010000319.1:0-1202 GCA_041689555.1 Opitutaceae bacterium
TATTCCAAGCCACGGTCGCAGGTCTGATTTTTGAACACGGGAAGGTGCTGGGTTGCCGGACAAACCTCGATATCGAGTTTTATGGACGGACGGTCGTGGTCACAACCGGAACTTTTCTTCGGGGATTGATGCATATCGGCCAGAATAAGAACGAAGGCGGGCGGCTGGGGGATTTTAGTGCCAAGACGCTTTCCGCGAGTTTTCTTGAGGCGGGCATAGAGTTGGAGCGGCTAAAGACCGGGACACCCCCGAGGCTTTTGGGTCGGAGTTTGGATTTTAGCCAGATGCAGGAGCAGAAAGGCGACGAGCGCCCTACTCTCTTTGCGTTTCACGACACGCGGGATTCTGAAGACTTGTTCCACGTGGAACAGACGGGTGAGCGTCGCTTGGGATGGCAGCCCGGTTGTGAACAAGTTTCTTGTTGGTTGACCTACACGACGCAAGAGACGGCGGAAATTGTCCGGAAAAATTTAGGCAAGTCGGCGATGTATAGTGGCGAGATCGAAGGCGTCGGCCCTCGATATTGCCCCAGTATCGAGGATAAATTTGTGCGCTTCGCCGACAAACCTCGGCACCTGCTTTACCTCGAACCGGAGGGTCGAAGCACCAACGAATTTTATGTGAATGGCTTGTCAACAAGTCTGCCTTTTGACGTTCAGATCGAGATGGTCCGCAGTATTCCGGGTATGAAGCGAGCCGAGTTGCTGCGACCGGCCTACGCCGTGGAGTATGATTTTGCGCCGCCGACGCAGCTCTTTCCGTCGCTTGAATCAAAGCGGGTCGAGAATTTATTTTTCGCCGGGCAGATCAACGGCACTTCGGGCTACGAGGAAGCAGCGGCGCAAGGTTTGGTAGCCGGCGTGAATGCCGTGCAGAGGGGCAGGGGAGGGAGGCCGCTGGTGATGCAGCGACACCAGAGTTACATCGGGGTATTGGTCGACGATCTCGTGACTAAAGGCACGACCGAGCCGTATCGGATGTTTACCAGTCGGGCCGAGCATCGGCTTTTGTTGAATCATGGCAGCGCCGAGTTACGGTTGCTGGATCTGGCCCGTGAATTTGGACTAATTAGTCCAAGTCGGATCCGCCGCATAGAAGCGAAGCGCGACAGTATTGCCCATTGGGTGGAAATATTTGAATCTCAGCGAACTAACGGAGTAACATGGGGCGATCTAACTCGCCGGGAGCTCAACACTGCTGCA
>JBDNFZ010000320.1:0-5425 GCA_041689555.1 Opitutaceae bacterium
CAAAAGGACGGCAAAAGCTGGCCCGGCCCGTCGGACTTCTGTTTTGCGTCGCCACCACGCCAAGCCGAGGCAGGCCAGCAACGACACGGCGCCAATCGCAGCAATGGCAGGCGAGGCGGGAACAATCCCCTCTGCTCCGTCGAAACCTATCGCCTTGGTCAGTCGCACAGGGGTGACGATATCGTTTAGAATGAAACTGCACCCAAGACCGAAGGTGATTGCGGTAAAGGCATCGGCCACTTTTGCCCGTGCGAAAGAGAGCAGGAACCCCGCGGCCACGCTCAGCAATGTCACCGCGCCCGTCGCCACAAAGAAAGGGGTCAGCACGCCACCCGAATTGCCAAAATCTGCGGCGTTGTGGTTGAAGATAGCCAGCGGGTAAACGAACAGGACAATCCATGACGGAAAGGCCAGCAGCACGGAAACACCGGCGGTTCGGCGCAAACACTGGGATCGGGTCGTCATGAGAGACCACTCTTGCGAGGGCAGTTACTCTTGGCGAGTAACTGTTGCCGGCTGAGAGCCGCGGCGCAGACGGAAATGGTAGAGCACTCTTTCCGACCCCGGCAGAGCAACCGAGCGACACAACTCAAAGTGCTCTAACATGGCTTGTTCAAAGTGGTGAGGACTATAATCAGGGAAGATATCTTGCCGAGAGGCGAGCAGTAGTTGCGACATCGGATCATGCTTCGGGACAAACTCGATAATCAAGTGATCGGTGCAGCTGGCAAGAAATCTGCAGATATCGGGCAGCGGCAAATTGTTGCCGAATGCCCAATGATGCACGATCGCAAGTGCTAATACCGTGGCTGCCGGACCGCGTTCACGCAAAGACATCCGTTCGGTGCCGGCCCAGCCCAAGGCCGAGCTGGGGTTGGTGGTGTCAATGATCAGGGGCAGGATACTGGTGTTAGGCTCCTTGCGGATTTGCCGATAAAGCGTCTCGATGCAGTCGTGATCGTAGTCGATGGCGACGGCCTGCGCCCGGTGGCTGGCGGCAATGCGGCTAAAAACCCCGGTATTGCAGCCGAGATCCCATAAGAGTCCGTTCGGCGCGCTGGCAATCATTTCACTGACGATGGACTCTTTGCTGAGCCGCGCCTCGGCTAAGTAAGAGGGCCGGGCAGATTCATACTGGCTCCAGTGGCTGGAGACACGCCGGTGCTGGAGGCTGGTCACCGCCGAACGTAGGCTGTCCACCAACGCTAGTCTCTGCTGCAGGGAGGCTGGGGCGCGCAAGGCCTTCGAATGGCGAATACGCTTCTGGCCGACATTGTGCAGCCACAGATGGATCCACCGGTGGAAATGCCAGAAAGCGCGGTGAGGCAGTAACTGGCAACAAAGGTCTAGGGGGATACCGTCGAGGTGAAGCGCCAGCATGCGGCCCAATCGAGGGTCGCGCCAAGCCATCAGGGCAAGCGGGGCAAGGAAATGTTGGCAGAACTGCCGGTAAGCGAGCCAAGGCGGGCCGGAGTCGGCCGCTTCGAAGGAAAGGGTATCAATATGGATCGGTCGACCGTTTTCGAACTGGATATTGAAGGCAGTCGCATCTTTAAGGCTCATGCCTCGCCGGAGCGCCGTTTCCTGAATGTCGAGCGTGAGCAGAGCGGCATCTTGGAGTTGGCTGAAACACCACTCGTAAGGATAGGAAATGAAGGCCAGTTCGCGGGGACGGATGACTTTAAAGGCGCGGGCTTTTTCGGCGGGCGGCGCCTGCACCTCCTCGTGTTGGATAAGCGCGCCTCGTTCCGTCAGGTCGGCGTGCAAGCCAGAATCGATCAGAAGGCGGTAATTGTCCGAGAAGACTTGGTTTACCTGCCGGTATAGAATCCCTCCACGGCGAAAAACAAAGCCGCTTGGGTCGCGAAAAGAGGCCGCAATTTTTTCCACGCTATTTCTTGGGAGATCCCTTAAACCGCATTTTGAAACCATGGAGGCCGGATTTCAATTTTTGCCAGTAGATCTTGATCGCATAAATGGAGGCAAGAATTCCGCCGATGACGGCCTGCACAAAAATGCTACCTGATCCCGGGTCGATATACGCGAAGAGGAAATGCATGGGAAACGGTCTCCCGGCTAGAAGGAGCATGTCAAACATGGACACGGATGAGCGGCTGGCTGCCTAGACTGGGTCAAGGGCGTCACAAACGGCGATGACCGCATCCGAGGTGCATGCGTCATTCTTGCGCTGCCCCACCTTGATCAATTTCGCCTCTATTTGGAAGTGTAAAAGCTAAGGGGGATTTGTATAAGCCGCAGGCCAGCAAGCTCATTAGCAGACAGAGCCACCAGCATTGTGCGGAGGTTGGCTTGATCTTGCCGTTTTGGAGCATCCGCACGTCGCGAACTTAATTTCCATAGAACTCGCGCCGGATTCGGCGGATAAAGATTTCACAAAGCGTGTGGCCGGTGGAGAGGAAATTACGGGTGTTCAGGGGGGAGCCTCGGTCCTTCGTCAGGTGGAAACCCTCGAGCGGCACTTGTGTGTAGGTCGCGCCCTCGTCGAGCAGGGTCGTGATCAGGTGCGCTTGGAAGCCGAAGCCGTAGTTGTAGGACGCCCAACGCATCACGTGGAAGCGGCGGTAGAGCGCGCAGCCGTTGTAGTAGTTGATCCGGTAGCCGCCGAGCAGGTCGACGATTCGGGTGTAGAGGCCGGAGATGAACTTCCGCACTCGGCTCTTGCCGGGCAGCACGGGATAGTAGGGGATGATGATGTCGGCGGAGCCGATGGCTCGCAGGATCTTTACCATCGAGTCCTTGGGCTCCACGTTGTCTCCGCATACGAGCCGGTAGTAGCGGCCGCGGCCGCGGAAGGCGGTGTCCACGAAGCTGCGGGAGAGGCCGAGGTTGCGGGGATTCTTATGCAGGCGCACCGGCATTTCGGGGTGGTCCCGGCAGAATTCGGCGATGACCTCGGCGGTGCGGTCCTTCGAGCCGTCGTCCACAACGATCACCTCGTAGGAGCAGATGACCTCGGCCATCGCAGCTTTGATAGTCTCAAGCGTGCCCGTGATCCGCTTCTCCTCGTTGAAGCACGGGACGAACATCGTGAGGTCGATGTCCTCGCGCACCCCGTCGGGTGCCGGGGTGCGGTCAAGGGGCGGGATGGCGGGCGTGGTGTTCATGCGTCCTTGCGGCCGCAGCCGAGGCCGAAAACGTAGTGCGCCATCGGTGCGTAGCCGGTGTGCACGACCTCGTCGTTCATCGAGAAGACGAACACGTTGTGGAAAAACGCAGAGAGCAGCGCGCGCATCGAGTCGCCGGTCTTGCAGTTGACGTGGCCGGCCTTGCTTGGGGGCGAGGCGTAGGCCTGCGACTGGAGCGAAGGACAACCGAGGATCAGCGCGCCGTGGGGCGTGAGGGACTTCGCGATATTGCCGGTAAAGTTCAGCTCGTCCTTCGGCTGGATGTGCTCGATGACATCGAGCGCGTAGGCGGCGTCGAAGCTGCCGGGGAACGGGCCGGCGAGCAGGTCGTGCTGCCGGATATCGAACTGCCAGCGGTCGTCCATGCGGTTGCGCACGTCCTCGACGAACACGGGGTCGAAGTCCGTCGCCGTGAGTTTTTTGACGCTCTGCACAACGATCCGTGTGGCCCAGGCGTCGGCGCAGCCGACCTCGAGGACGTGGTCGCGGCCGGCGAGCATTTTCGAGACGAACTTGTAGCGCGAGAGGGTGAAGAGCAGGTGCTTCGGGTCGTCCTGCCAGGCTTGGTTGGTCATCAACCCGAGCGGGGTGAGGCCCTGCTCCTTGAGCAGATCGATGGAGCGCTGGTATTGCGGTTCGCGCGTGGAAAGATCGGAAGGGTTCATGTCAGGAAAAGCGGCGGTGTTACTCGAAGAAGATGCAGCCGTAGTCGCCGGTGTAGCCGCATTGTCGGAAAAGCCACGCCCATTCCTCGGGCGTAAAGAAGCATTCGCACGTGAGCTGCCAGTAGAGCAGGTTCACCTTTTCCTGCTCGGTGCGGTAGCCGTCCATGAGGATGTATTTGTGGTTGCGGCCGACGCGCTCGATTTCCTTCAGCGCGAGCGCCAGCTCGGGTAGGCGCAGGTTGTGCAGGGTGTTGATCGAGACGACGAGGTCGAAGGATTTGTCGGCATACGGCAGCTCCACTGCATTACCCGCTCGGAGCTGCGCCTTCACCTCCGGCAGCGAGGTTTCCAGCGCGTAGGCGGAAACGTCGAGGCCGGCGATCTCCACGCCCGGCACGGCACGGGTGAATTCGTGCAGAAGAAAACCCTTGCCGCAGCCGACATCGAGGATGCGGTCGCCGGCCTTCAGGCCGTAGTGCTTCGCCATTTTCCCGGCTACGGCCAGCCAGCGGCCGTCGTAGTTGTAGCCGCCGTAGCCGGTGTTGCGGCTTCCGTCCCAGTAGTCCTTGTCGAAGCGTTTCGCTATCGTGGCGAATTCGGCCTTGTTGCCCGCGAGCACGCGGGCGAGGTAGTCGCGTTTGGTGGCGGTGTGGACCTGCTCAAGGAAGTCTATGTAGGCCATCGCGGGGCGCGGGGACCGGCGTTCAAAGCATCGCTTCGCGGACGGCGGCGACGATGTCGTTTTCGTCGGGATAGTATTCGGGTTCGAGCGCGCGACTCATCGGGGTATGGCTATCCGGCAGGGTGACGCGCGCAGGCTTGGACTTCAGCTTGTCGCCGAGATTTTCGACGACGCAGGTGATGATTTCCGCAGCAGAGCCAAATGACTGCCAAGTGGAGTCCGCGACGACGAGGCGGCGGGTTTTGAAGGCCGAATCGCAGATCGTCTTGCGGTCAAGCGGGGCGATGGTGCGCGGGTCGACCACCTCGATATCGATGCCTTCTTTCTCCAAAATCGCGGCGGCGCGCAAGGCGAGCGGGACCATCAGGCCGACGGCGACGACCGTCAGATCCTTGCCCTCACGACGGACAGCGGCCTGGCCGAAACGCACGCGGTAGGGCTGCTCCGGGACGTGGTCCGTCATCGAGTAGAGTCCGCGACCTTCAACGAAGAGGGTGGGGGTCTCACCGAGAATCGCCTCGAGCATCAGTCCTTTGGCATCGTAGGCGGTCGCGGGCACGGCGACGCGAAGGCCGGGAATATGCGCGAACCAAGACTGAAGATTTTTGGAATGCTGCGGACCTTGGCCCCAACCCTTACCCACGATGGTGCGGATGGTGACGGGCATGGCGGATTTCATGTTCGCTTTGAAGCGCCACAGCGAGAGCCAGTTCACGATCGCATCGAGCGAGTAGATCATGAAATCGAGCCGCTGGTGGCAGAGCACCGGACGCAAACCGGTGAGCGCGGCACCCATCGCGGTCGCGGTCATCAAGTTTTCCGACACGGGGAAATCCTGAACGCGCGAGGGACCGTATTTGTCCACTAGGCCCGTGGTCGTGCCGAAAATACCGGACTTGGTGTCCACCAGTTGCCCGAGGACGATTACCTCC
>JBDNFZ010000321.1:0-4073 GCA_041689555.1 Opitutaceae bacterium
ACCGGCTTGGTGACATAGTCGTCCATGCCGGCGGCGAGGCAGAGCTCGCGGTCGCCCATCATGGCGTTGGCGGTGAGGGCGATGATCTTGGGCTGGTATTCGAGGGAAAGCTTGCGGATCTGGCGGCTGGCTTCGAGCCCGTCCATCTCGGGCATCTGCAGGTCCATTAAAATGAGATCGTAGGGGCGGCGTTCGAGAGCCTCGACGGCCAAGCGGCCATTGACGGCGCAATCGACGCGGTAGCCGAGGCGCTCGAGGAAGCGGACGGCGACCTTTTGGTTGACCGGGTTGTCCTCGGCGAGGAGGACGCTGAGCGGGAACTCCTCCGAGAGGAGCCGCTCGGTCTTCCGGGGGAAAGGGGCGACCGTGCCGCTCGCCGTGTGGAAGAGGGTGAGCACGGCATGATGCAAGGCGACGAGTTTTACCGGTTTGGGCAAGGTGGAGAACGGCGCGTTAAAACCGTCGGGCGCAGTCGGCGCGGTCTGACCAAACGGAAACATGACGAGCCGCGGGCAAAGGAGCGTGGCGAGCGGATCCTGCGGTGTGATCGCGCCGGTTTCCCCGCCGACAACCAAAAGAAGCGCGGGGGCCGGGGCGAGCGAAGGGAGCATCGCGGCGGCGGCGGCCGCGTCGCCCGCGACGAAGCAGGAGGCCCCCCATTGCTCGAAACAGCTGCGGAGGTGGGCTTGCGCGAGCGGATGGGGTTCGACGATGAGGACGGGGGCGGAGCGCAGCGGTTCCGGCAACGGCGGCAGGCCGGATTTGACGTCGGCACCGAGCGCGGCGGTCTCCGTGGTGATCGTGAAGATGAAGGAAGAGCCCTCGCCGGGAACGCTCTCGACGCGGATATCGCCGCCCATGAGCTGACTGAGACGCTGGCAGATGACGAGACCGAGGCCGGTGCCGCCGAATTTGCGCGTGGTGGAAGAATCGACCTGGCTGAAGGCCTTGAAGAGCCGGTCGAGCCGGTCGGGGGGAATACCGATCCCGGTGTCCCGCACGGCGAATTCCAGTTGATACGAGCCGAAATCCGCGCGGTCGAGCGGCTCGGGGCCGATCCGCCGCACCTCGACGAAGATACTGCCGGCCGGGGTGAACTTGACGGCGTTGTTGAAGAGGTTGACGAGAACCTGGCGGAGACGGGTGACGTCGCCCACGATCCAAGCCGGGACGGTGGGGGCGAGGTGGTAGCCGATCTCGATTTTTTTGGCGGACGCCTGAAGGGCGAAAAGTTCCAGGGATTCCTCGATACAGACGGAGAGCTCGAACGGGGTCCGCTCGAGTTCCATTTTCCCGGACTCGATTTTGGAGAAATCGAGAATGTCGTTGATGATGGTGAGGAGGGCCTCGCCGGAGGTGCGGACGGTGTTGACGTAGTCGCGCTGCTCCGGGGTGAGCGAGGTCTCCATGAGGAGACTCGTCATGCCGATGACGCCGTTCATCGGCGTGCGAATCTCGTGCGACATCGAGGCGAGGAATTCGCTCTTGGCGCGTGACGCGGAATCGGCCTCCGCCTTTGCGCGGCGAAGGGTGTTCTCGCTCTCGACGCGCGCGGTGATGTCGGTAAGAAGCGCGATAAACGTTTCGAGCGATCCGTCGACGTTCTGGATCGGCTGGATTTCGAGGTGGAGGTGGTATCTGCGGCCCGACTTGGAGTAGTTGACGACATCGGTGCTGATGCCGAGACCCCGGGCCATGGCGGCGCGCACACGCACGACGGTGCGGGGGTTGGTATCGGGGCCGATCATGAAGTGGGCCGGGTTCTTGCCGAAGACGTCGTGCAGGGAGTATTCCATGACGCGGCAGAAGGCGTCGTTGACCCACTCGATACGGCCGTCGGGGGTGCCGATGATGACGGGATTGTCGGTCTTGGAGGCGACGAGGGAAAGTTTGCGCGCCTCGGCCTGGCTCTCGCGGAGGGCCAACTCGGCGACGCGACGGGCGGTGATATCCTGAACGGTGCCGATGATGCGGGTGGGGCGGCCGTCGGTGGCGGAGGCGACCGATTTGGAGCGCATCTGGATCCAGCGCCAGTCGCCGGGGCGGGCGCGGACGCGATACTCGGGGTCGATGAAGGCGGCGACGCCGTTGAGCTGGGACTCGGTGCGGCGGCGGTAGAGGGGCAGGTCCTCGGGGTGGACGAGAGCCTGCCACGTCTCGATCGTGGCGGGCATGTGGCTGTGCTCGTAACCGAGGAGGGCCCAGAGACCGGGACTGTAGTAGACCTGACCGGCGGTCACCTGCCACTCGAAGATGCCGATCTGGGTCGAGTCGAGGGCGAGGCGTAGCCGCTCGTCGGAAATCTTAAGGCGGGCCTCGATGCGGGAGCGTTCGGAGATTTCGGCAACGAGTTTCCGGTTGGAAGTTTCGGCGGATGTCTGGCCGCCGCGGGCGCGGCGCGCCAGGTGAATGCTGAGACCGAGGAGGGCGGTGAAGCTGAAGCCGGTGACAAGGGCGATCTCGGGAAAATAGCGGCGATCGGCGACCACGGCGGCAGCGGTGGGAGCGGTGGGAGCGGCGCTGATGCGCACGCGGCGATCCGTAAACGTGTAATCGCGATTGATGGGGGGGAAATCGTCGGTGACCGCGCCCGCGTTGCCGGATTCGAAAACGTTGTCGCGATTGATCGAGATGATGAAATGGAAGTCTTCGCTGGAGCCGGCCCGACGGTCCGTGACATGGCGGAAGAAACCCTGATAGAGAAACTCGGCGGCGACGAGGCCGGCGGGTTGACCGGCGCGGGTGATGGGAGCGTAGATGACGAACCCGCCCTGCCGGCTCACCTTGCCGATCGAGTTGATCGTGGTAGTCGCGCTGATCACCGGCCCTTTCCGGGCGCCTTTTATCGCATCAGCGCGAGCGGGATCGGAGCGCTGGTCGAGACCGAGAAGACCCTCGTTGCCGAGCTTCGGAAAAATCCAGCGGATGTTGTCGTTGCGGTCGACGAAGGAGATCGAGACGCAACCGAGGTGCTTGGCTTCGCTGAGCAGGAGGGCGGCATCGGCATCCCAATTGGCGGCGAAGTCGGGCCCGTCGGCCCAGCGACGCGCGAAGCGTTCGAGTTCGTTGGTCTGGGCTTGAAGTTCGTAGCGGAGGTTGGTCGCGATCTGATCCATGGCGGTCCGTGTTTTCGTGACGGTGAACGCGCGGGCGCTTTCGCGGAGACCCAGCCAGAGGACGAGGGTGAGGGTGAGACAGGCGATGACCGCAGGCAGGGGAGACCAAGCGGGCGGTCCGGTTTCGGCGCGGAGGTTCTCGCGCCAAGCAAACAAGAGGAGAGCGGAGCCGAGGGCGACCAAGGCGATGGCCGTGAGATGAGAAACGGGCGTCTCGCGGCCCCAGGTGTAGACGGTCGGAAGATTGGCGACGTAGCCGAAAAGGGTGGAGAAACCGACGGAGGCGATGATCGAGCCGGCGAAGGCCGAGGTAAACAAGCGGCTCCGCGGGGCCTGCTCGAAGGCGTTCCAAAACAACGAAGCGGAACCGAGGGCGAGGCAACCGGCCGTGACGTAGGCGATTTGCAGCCGGGCACCCTGGGAATCGAGGAGACCCGCCGGATCGATCCAACCGCCGAAGCCGAAATCGCGGTTCAAGATGGCGGCCGAAAGACCGCGCAAGCCAATCAACAACGGAATCACGGAAGACCAAAGGATCGGACGCCAGCGCAGCTCGCGCACCAGCAGGGCAACGCCGAGGATGGCGAGCGCAAGCGCTTCGTCCCGCCTTGCGGGCATCTGGTCGGGCAGGAAAAAGAGCGTGGGCCCGAGTTGGAGGAGATTGTCCCAGATGGCGCAGATGCCCAAGAACGCGCTCAGCCCGGCGAGGCCGAGGGAGGTGCGCTCAAGCCAAGAGCGGCGGGGCAGAGTGACGAGGGAATCCATTGAGGAATATGCCCTATGAAAGATGCGGTCGGGTCCGGCGCAATTTGATTTATCTAGGTATGCACTTGATTCCCCTAGCGGTCGAAAGCAGCGTGGCAGCGTATGGCCGACTACCCTCAAACAGTGATGGAGTTTCGTGACCAGTTCAGAAGCGAGGATGATTGCCGGGCTTATCTTGTGCGCTTGCGGTGG
>JBDNFZ010000322.1:0-6645 GCA_041689555.1 Opitutaceae bacterium
ATTTCCGCCGAGGTCGTCGACCTCCGCTCCATCCGCCCGCTCGACATCGACACCGTGCTGGCTTCCGTCCGCAAGACCGGCCGCGTGCTCATCGTCGAGGAACAGAAACCCTTCTGCGGCGTCGGTGCCCAGCTCACCTACATGATCCAGGCCGAGGCCTTCGACGATCTCGACGCCCCGATCGCGCGCCTCTGCACCATCGACGCCCCCGCGATCTACAGCCCCCCCGTCGAGACCGAACAGCTCCCCAATCCGCAACGCATCTTGAAAGCCGCGCTCGCCCTCCTCGACTGATCCGCCCGGCGGCTTAATCCTCTTAAAAACTTACACCTCTTACTCCTCTTAACTCTTACCAGCATGGCCAACATCATCGAAATGCCGAAACTCAGCGACACCATGACGGTGGGCACGCTGGTCAAATGGTTCAAAAAAGAGGGCGATGTCATCAAGTCCGGCGATATGCTCGCCGAGGTCGAGACCGACAAGGCCACCATGGAGCTCGAGAGCTTCTTCGACGGCACCATCCTGAAGATTTTCTCGCCCGCCGGTTCGCAGGTCCCGCTCGGCGCCCCGCTCTGCGCCGTCGGCAAACCCGGTGAAAAAGTCGAGGACCCCGCTCCGAAAGCCGTCGCGCCCGCCGCCGCTCCCGCCGCTCCGGTCGCCGTGCAGACGCCTCCGCCCGCGCCCGCTCCGGTCGCGATTGCCGCGCCCGCCCCGGCACCCAAAGCCGTCGTCGCCGCCCCGGCCGCTCCGGCAGCACGCATAAAAATTTCCCCGCTCGCGCGCAAACTCGCCGAGGAGAAACGCATCGACGTCACCCGCGTCAAAGGCACCGGCCCCGGCGGCCGCATCGTCCGCGCCGACATCCTCGCCGCCGAGAAGAACCCGCCGCCCGCCGCGGGCAAATCCGCCAGGGCCGACGCCGCTCCTTCCTGGGGCTACCGCTCCGTCCTCGACAAGACCCCGGTGCAGGCCGAGGCGTTCGCGCCCGCCTCCAATATGCGCGCCACCATCGCGCGCCGACTCACCGAGGCCAAGAACACGATCCCGCACATCTACCTCGATCTCGAAGTGGACGCCGCGCCGCTCCTCGCCTTGCGCGAACAGCTCAACGCCGCCCTCGCCAAGGACGGCGTGAAACTCTCCGTCAACGATTTCGTGTTAAAGGCCTCCGCCGTCGCGCTCCGCGCCGTCGCCGGGGTCAACACGTCTTGGACCGGCGCCGGCATCCAGTCGCACCCGGCCATCCACGTTTCCTTCGCGGTCGCGCTCGAAGACGGGCTCATCACGCCGGTCATCGGCGATACCGACGGCAAGTCGATCTTCCAGATCAGCACCGAGGCCAAAGCGCTCGGCGCCCGTGCGAAGGACAAGAAACTCCAGCCCGCCGAATTTACCGGCGGCACGTTCTGCGTCTCCAACCTCGGCATGACCGGCATCGAGCGTTTTTCCGCGATCATCAACCCGCCGAATGCCGCGATCCTCGCCGTCGGTGCGACCGTGAAGAAGCCGGTCGTCAAGGGCGACGAGATCGTGATCGGCCAGCGCATGACCCTCACCCTCTCGTGTGACCACCGCGTCGTGGACGGGATGCTCGGCGCGAAGTTCCTGAACGCCCTCAAGGCGCACCTCGAGAGCCCCGCGCTGCTCCTGCTCTAAGCTGGAGCGCGTTGACCCCAACGCGCTGGGCGGCACCGTCCCAAATAAAGACAACGCGTTGAGGTCAACGCGTTCCACCTCGGAGCCTGGGCGCTTGATCGGAAACTGTGGGAGCGAGCTTGCTCGCGACCGTTTGCGCCCGGAATCGCGGGCAAACCCGCTCCTACCGGCAATCCCCGCCAACACCCCGGGTTGACCGCTGCGTTTCCGCTTGTTTCCGTGCGGGCATGAAACTTCCCGTGCTCTCCCGCTGGCTGATCGGCTACGGGATTTTTGTGACCCTCGTGGGACTGCTGGGCTACCTCTCGAACCCACAGAAGGCCGCCACCGCCCTGATGTCCGGTGCGGTGATCGGAGGCATCTCGATCGGCTGGGGACTTGCGTGGGCCGCGCAACGCCGCTGGGCAGCCATCGGGGCCGCGCTCACCTTGAGCGTCGTCGGCGGAATCTTCGTGTGGCGTTCCACGGTGAGCTGGGGCGCGTATCTCGAGGGCGAGAGTCAGAAGCTCACCGCCGCGATTTTGATCACGGCCATGCTGGCCGCGACCATGGTTGTCTTGCCCAAGGTCCTCGCCGCCGTCCGCGAGGCGCGCGCGGGCGCGACGAAGCCGTAAGGCCGGTAACGCCGGCCCGGTCGCAGGCGGCTCAGCCTTCCGCCCGGCGCTTCGCGTCGGCCTCGATGAGCTTGCTCAACGCATCGAGGGTTGCGCGGACCTTGGCTTTGATCGCGGGCAACTCGGCGGCGTCGGCGACTGTCTCGTTGGCGAAAAGATAGAACTTCATCTTCGGCTCCGTGCCGCTGCCGCGCGCGGCGAAGCTGTAGCCGTTGGCCAGCGAGACGAGATAGAGATCCTGCTTCGGAATCAGCTCGTTGTCGGCGTCGTAAATATCCTCACGGCCGAAGTCCTGAAATTTCGCGACCGCCACGTCGCCGAACGCCGACGGCGGAGTGGCGCGATAGGTTTCGAGGATGCGCTTGATCTTCGCGTTGCCGCTCGCGCCTTCGTAGTAGAGGTTGATCACGCCTTCGAGGTAGAAGCCGCAGCGCAGGAAAATCTCGTCGAGATACTCCGGCACGGTGAGTCCGCGGCCTTTCACCCAGGCGCAGAGCTCGGCAAACATGAGGCAGGCGGAATTGCCGTCCTTATCGCGGAGGAAATCGTTGGGCAGGTAACCGTAGCTCTCCTCGGTGCCGAATGCGTAAAACGTGCTGTGCTCCTGGAGCAGCTTGGCGCGGGCCGCGAGCGGCAGCGCCTCGTAGTCGAAGCCGGGCGGCTGGGCGGCGCGGAGTTGGTTTTCATAGCCGCGCATCTTGGCGGCGATCCACTTGAAGCCGGTGAGCGTGTTGATAACTTTCACCCCGTGGGCGCGGCCGATGGCGTCTTGGAGCCGGGTGGTGACGAAGGTCTTCACGAGGCACACGCGGTCGGAGCCGACGGCCGGGATCACGCCGCGCGCCTTGTATTGCATCAGCCGGTAGTCGGCGAGGAGGGAGCCGATCTCGTTGCCGGAGAGCAGTTCCATTTTCCCGGCGCGGTTGCGCACGGCCACCCCCATCCGGTCGGCGTCGGGATCGTTGGCGAGGACGACGTCGCAATTCTCGCGCTCCGCGAGGGCGACGGCGAGGGCGAGCGCCTCGGCGTTCTCGGGATTCGGGGATTTCACCGTGGGGAAATTCGCATCGAAGTTGAGTTGCTCCTTCACCGGGTGGACCGAGCAACCGGCGTGGATCAACAGGGGGATGGCGTGAACCGAGCCGGTCGCGTGGATATTGGTGAATGCGATCTTCAGCCGCGTGCGGTGGAGGACGGCAGGGTCGATCACGGCCTGCGCGGCAACGTCGAGGTAGGCGTCGTCGGCCTCGCGGCCGAGGACGGTCACCCCGGCGAGGCTCGGGGCGAGGAAGGCGCCCAGCTCGGCGAGCGGCACGGCATTGACCTCGGCGACGACGCCCAGGTCGTGCGGCGGCACCAGCTGGGCGCCGTCGTCGAAGTAGGCCTTAAAGCCGTTGTCATGGGGCGGATTGTGGCTGGCGGTGATGACGACGCCGGCGTGGGCCTTGAGCCAGCGCACGCTGAAGCTCAGCTGCGGCGTCGGGCGCGGGCCGTCAAAGATGAAGGCGTCGCCGCCGAGCCGCGTCCATGTCGAGGCGGCGAGCACGCAAAAATGCCGGGAAAAATGGCGCACGTCGTAGGCGATCACGAGGCGCGGCGCGGCGGCGTCGCCCTGTGCGACGCGGTGTTTTCTCGTGTAGCGGAAGAGCCCGATCACGGCGCGGGCGAGCGTGAAGTCGTTGAGGAGATTGCTGCCTATGGCGGCGTGGGCGGGGGAGCCGGCGGCGTCGCGCACACCGGTCTCGGCGGCGGCGGCCACGACGCCGATGGTGCGGCCGCGCATCCCGCCGGTGCCGAACTCGAGGAAGCGATAAAAACGGTCGTTGAGCTCACCCCAAGCGGCCAGGTCGACGAGTTCGTCGATGCTGGCCGCGGCCCAAGCCGGCAGGCCGGCGGCAAGGAAGGCGGCGATGTTCTCGGCCGTTCCGGGCATGAGCTGGCCGGCGGCGGTGGCCGCATGGATCTTGGCAAGGGTGGTCATGGGGAAGGGGCGTGCGAAAAAAATCAGGCGAGGACGAGGCCGTCGGCGAGCGCCGGCGGCGCGGCGAGCCGGGCCCAGCCGGCGGCGAAGGAATCTTCGTCGTAGCCGAAGGAAGGCGCGACCTCGAGGTTGAGCGCGGGCAGGCCGGTGGCATCGGTGGCCAAGCCGGCGCCGTGGGCGTTGAGCCAGCGGGCGAACTGGCGGCGCTGGTCATCGCGGCAGGTCTGCGGCGAATCGACGCCCTCGGCGTTCTTGACCGGGGAAAAATCGTCGGCGCGGCGCGTTTCGATCACGAGCGGGTTTTTGGCAAACGGCAGGGCGTCGAAGACGAAGAGTTCGAATTTCACGCCGTTGGCCTTCTCCGGTTTCAGGGGCGCGCCGGCCGCGTCGATGGTCGGGATTTTTTTATCGGCCCGGTGGAACGGGAGGACGGCCCCGCCCGCGCCCGTCGCCATCCGGCGGATGAACTCCCGGTCGAAGAGATGGATCGCGATGCTCCCGGCGATGTAGCGGAGGCGGCCCTGCGCGTCGGTCTCCCGCTGCATCGCCATCGGCAGATCGGAGTATTCGACGACGACCAGCTTTCCGTTTTGGGCGCAGAAGTGTCCGAGCTTTTCCTCCGGGTAGGCTTTGGGCACCATCTTGCTCGACATCTCGGAACCGCGCAGGAGATGCCAGCCGATGAACGCCGGGTCGATCGCGCGCACGAGCGGATTGTCGACCTGGAAGTAGCTCAGCGTGTCGATGCCCTCGCGTTGCATGAGGTCGAGCGCGCCGCTGCGCTCCAAGGCGCGGAGCGACCCGCCGTGCCCGTCGGGCGAGAGCGCGATCGCGCCGGTGGTCTCGAGCAGAATCCTGCCGTTGAAGTCGACCGCCGGCATCCGGCCTTGGCGGAAAAAATGAACGCGCGCCGCATCGAGACCGAAGCAACCGTGCGCGGCGAAAAACGCCTCCGTCGCCGCATAGTTCTGGTGGCTCGTCATAATGAACCAGTGCAACGGCCGTCCGTAGCGCGCCCCGGCGGCGAGGAGCTTTTCGGCAAAGACCCGGAAGAGCGGTTTCCCGGTGACCGGGGTAACGGGGAACGTGCCTTTCGGACCATCGTAGCCGAGCCGGGTCCCCTGCCCGCCTGCGACGGTGAACGCGGCCACGCGGCCCGCGCGCAACGCCGCCTCGCCGGCGATCTTGGCTTCGACCCAAGCCGCCGCATCTCCACCGTGCGCGACCAGCGGCTCGTAAGGCGCGGGCGCAAGCCCGGCGAGATCCATGCCGGTCGCCGCGCCGGCGCCGACCAAAGTCCGGTTGAGCCGCTCGACTTCCGCCAGGTCGATTTCCCCGGCCTCGGCCAGCAGGTGCGCCTGCCCCGAAGCATCCAGCGTCCCGAAGTGGGCGAAAACTTGGGCCTGACCGGCGGCGTGGAAACGGGCGATGAGGGGAGGCGTGGTGGACATGCGGGACAAAGGCGTGAGCGCGGGAGCTTAATTTTCGAAGCGAAAAATAAACTCTTCGGGCCGCGTGTATTGCAACTTCCGACGGATGACCCGTTCGAGGTAGGCGGGGTCGGAACTCAGACGGCTCAGCACCTGTTCCTGGTGGCGAAGTTTCAGTTCGGCTTCGGCGACCAACCGGCGGCTTTCGGCCTGAATCGAGGTCAACCGGACGTATTCCGCCCTCGCATCGGCAAAAAACAGGGCGGCAGCCACGCCGATGCCGGCGATCGCGGTCAAGTAAAGGGTGAGGAGACAGCGGCGCAGATTCACAGAGTGCAGGCGCCGATAAAACGCGCCGTGCCGCCGGCGAGTAAAGGACATTTCAAATCGTGGTTCCGCGAAGGGGTTCGCGAATTTGACGTGCCTTTTCGTCGGCCCCCGCTACCCCCTCATCCTGCATGTATCTGCGCTTTTACGGGTTCAAGAAGATGCCTTTCAACATCACGCCGGACCCGCGCTTTCTCTATCTCAGCCCGACGCACCAGGAGGCGCTCCAGCACTTGAAATTCGGCGTGCAGGAGCGGAAAGGATTTATCGCCCTGATCGGGGAAGTCGGCTGCGGCAAGACCACGATCTGCCGCCGGTTCCTCAACGAGCTGGACCCGGCGCGTTTCGATACCGCCCTGATCCTGAATCCCCGCGTGACAGAGACGCAGATGCTCAAGGCGATCCTCACGGAACTCGGCGAGACCAAGCTCGCCCGCAGCCAGAGCGATCTCGTCGCCCAGATGAACCGCGTGTTGCTGGAGCGGATCAACCGGGGGCGCGACATCGTCCTCATCATCGACGAGGCGCAGAATCTCTCGTTTGACGTGCTCGAACAGATCCGCCTCCTCTCCAACCTCGAGACCGATAAACAAAAGCTGCTCCAGATCGTGCTCATGGGTCAGCCCGAGCTGAA
>JBDNFZ010000323.1:0-3152 GCA_041689555.1 Opitutaceae bacterium
AAAGCGTGCGTTCGAGGGATTGGCCGGGGTTGAGCGGGCGCCAGGCGGCGCCGAATTCGCGGACGGCGGCGCGGAGGCGGGCGAGGTCGGCGGGGGCGAGGGCGGGCGGCGGCACGCGTTGGCGGCGGCAGGCGGTGGCGAGCTTGGCGGCGAAGGCGGCGGGATCGGTCGCGCCGCCCCATTGCTCGGCGGCGAGGC
This sequence comes from Opitutaceae bacterium, assembly GCA_041689555.1. GTDB lineage: Bacteria > Verrucomicrobiota > Verrucomicrobiia > Opitutales > Opitutaceae > Tous-C4FEB. The sequence goes on from JBDNFZ010000323.1 coordinate 199, forward strand.
ACTCGGCGAGGGCGGCGCTTTGGCGGGGCGGCGCGGCGTCGGCGCGGGGTTTTTTCGCCGAGGTGCGCGGAGCGGTGAGTTGGCCGAAATAGGTATCGGGCCAACCGAGCGTCGTCGTGATCACGTAGTGAAATGCGGCGGGCGGGAGGATGCCTTGCTTGGGCAGATCGACGGTGACGGCGGTGCCGTCGGTGCGGGTGCAGACGAGGGTGTCGGCGGGGGCGGCGGGCGGGGCTTTGGTGAAACGCAGGAGCATTTGAGATCAGAGATCAGAGTTCAGAAATCAGTGATCGGAAAAGGGAGAACGCGGATTGGAGAGGGCAGATCACAGGTGCGACTATTTTTTCGGAGCGGCGGGAAATTTGTAGGGGTAGTGCGTCTCGATGAAGGTCGTGAGCGCGGCGGCGGCGGAGCGGGAGAAGGCGGCGCGGTTCCCGGCGGTGTCGCGGAGTCCGGGGTAGTAGGTCTCGATCTGCACGCCGTCGATGCGAGGGGTCGTGGCGGCGGCGGCGTGGGTGCGGACGATGTAGCCGCCGGCGAAAAACGGCTCGGTGCCGGGTTGGGGTTCCTGCGGGCCGGGCACGGCGCGGTAGTGGGCGGCGTTGAAGAAGGCGCCGAGGCTGGCCGGGCCGCGGAGGAGGGTGGCGGCGCTGCCGCCGGCGCGCGCGTGGAGATCGCGGAGGGCGCTGAGGGTGATGAGTTCGGAGGTGTCGAAGTCGGCGTCGGTGCGGTTGAGTTGTTTGGCGTCGAGGGCGTAGCCGAGTTCGAGGCGGGCAATCGGGTGGCGGTGACCGTGGAGGTCGACGAGGAAGGCGAAGCCGTGGCGGGCGACGGCGGCGTCGAGGGCGGCGCGGATGGCGGCGTGAAATTCTTCCCATGTGCGGGCTGCGACGGGGTCGCCTTGGGCGGCTTCCTTGACCTCGCGGTTGGGATCGAGCTTGGAGCGGTGGAGGTGGCTGGCGACGAGCGCGGCGTGGGCTCCGGTGCGGCGATGGAGTTCGTCGGCGAGGGCGCGGGCGAGCTCGAGAGTGTTGAGATCGGCGCCGAGGACGCCCTCGGTGCGGTTGGCGAGGGCGGCGGGTTTGAGCGAACCGCCGTGCGGAGCGGTGAGCACGACGGGGAGATCGCCGATCACGGATTCGACGTAGCGGTCGGGGCCGAAGACGGCCTCGCCGGGCGCGGGCGGCACGGCGGCGAAGACCGGCGCAAGGACGGCGAAGGCGAGGGCGAGGACGAGGCGGAGAGGGGGCAGATGCATGGAAAAAGTCAGGCGCGGAGAAGAAGGCGGCGCACGCCTTCGATGGGCGCGGCGGTGACGGGCGCGAGCGGGAGCGCAGTGCGCGCGGCGAGGGCGGAGAGCACGGTGGAATGGGTGAGCAACGCCCCGCTCAGGCCGGTCGGGATTTCGGCGAGGGCGGTGCCGGGGAAGAGTTTCGCGGCGACATTGTGGGCGAGGTCGAGGAGTTCGGTGGCGGATTCGACGATGACTTGGTGCGCGATGGCGTCCCCCTCGGTGGCGAGGCGGAGGACGGCGGGGGCGAGGGCGGCGATGGCGCGGTTGGGCTCGGCGTGGGCGTAGAAATAGCGCGTGATCGCGCGGGCGTCGGCGGCGTCGCCGAGTTCGGTGTGGTCGCGCACGGTGGGGCCGAGGCGCGAGGCGGGGAGCCAGCCCTGGAGTTCGAGGAGGGCGCGGGCGATGGCGCGGCGTCCGAGTTCGTAACCGCTGCCGGGATCGCCGAAGCGCCAGCCGGTGCCGCCGGCGTAGTGGACGGTGCCGTCGGGCGCGCGGGCGGCGACGAAGGAACCGGTGCCGGCGTGGATCACGAGTCCGGGCGCGCCGCCGGTGGCGAGCTCGAGGGTGGGGAGGGAATCGGGCGCGGCGGCGACGCGGCCGTAGCCCTCGAGCGTGGCGGCGAACTCGGTCCAGAGCGCGGGGGCGCCGGACATGAAGAGCAGCGTCGTGCCGACGCTGCCGGTTGAAGTTGAAGTCGGAGAGTTTAAGGAGGCGGCAAGAGCGCGAAGGAGGGCGGTGACGGTGGCGCGGGCGGTTTCGGGGCCGACGATGTTGGGGTTGGAGCCGGGGCCGACGTGGCGGGCGACGATGGTGCCGGCGGCGTCGATGAGGATGCCCTCGGTCTTGGTGCCGCCGCCGTCGACGCCGATTTTAAAAGAGGAAGATGGGATGCCCACGGAACACACGGAATACACGGAAGCGGGCCGGAGGAAATTGTTTTTGAGGCCGGGAGCGGGTTGGCGGCGAAAGCGATTGAGCAAGCGATGGGGGTGGTGCTGCATCGGGACATGAAATCATTGTGGGCGGCGGTGTGCAGCGTGGCGGTGCTGGGCGCGGTGGGCCGGGCGGCGGAGCGAGCGGTGCCGCCGGTTTTGCCGGTCGAGAATTTTGCGTGGCGCGACGTGACCAGCGGTCTCGCGCTGTCGCGCGACGGGCGCACGATCGCGTATGCGGCCGGTCGGGACCGGGACTGGCTGTTGATGTTGCGGGACTGGGAGACCGCCAAGACCGAGACCTTTGGCGCGGGAGCCGGCCCGGCGACGCCGGTGTGGACGAGCGCCGAGCGGGTGCTCTACGGATCGGGCGCGAGCATGGACCGGGACGGACGGAATCTCGAACAGGGGGAGATCGGGCCGGGCCGGGTGATCGCCTCCCGGATCGAGGGAGATCGTGCCGGGGATGTGCTGGTGTTGCGCTACGACCCGCTGATTCGGGGACGCGGGCAGTTTAGTTATGCGCCGGCGTTCCCGCACGTTGACCGGCTGGTGCTGCGACGGGGAATCGCTTTGCCCGAGGCGCGCAACCCGGGGGAAGTCACCGGTTGGCTCGCCGACGGCGCGGGAGGAGTGCGGGTGGCCAACGACACCCGGGGCGTCGAAAACCGCGTGCTTTGGCGCGACACGGACGCCGAATCGTGGCGGGTGCTGCCCGGGCTCGACTT
>JBDNFZ010000324.1:0-1516 GCA_041689555.1 Opitutaceae bacterium
CACCGGTGCAGATGGCGATGGTCGATCCATAGGCCGCAGCCACCGTCTTCGATCCGCGCCGATACTCCTCTCGGTCCACCACGTCGTCGTGAACCAAGGACGCGTTATGGATCAGCTCGGCGGCGGCGGCCAGCACCACCGCGTCTGAGACCGGCAACTTCAATGCCAGCGCAGAAGTCGCAGCCAGTCGCGCGCGGATCCGTTGTCCGCCGCACGCCAGATGATAATGCGCCGCCCGGACAGCTTGGCTGGCAGCTGTTTCTTCCGCACACGCATCAAGCGCCCGATGCATCATTTCCTCGATGTCGGCCAACAGATCCACCTCAACCGGGGATTGATCGTGTTCGGGAACTTGCGTTTTCAATTCCAACATGGAGAAGGGGATGTAACGAGAACAAGGAGGGTCGATACGGGCTTTTTTAACACGGACTTTTAAAAAGGATGCCTCACCTTACTTCTACGGGGAGGCTTGAGCCGAAAATTGCAAACCTGACCTTCGATCCTCCAAAAGCTTTAGTAATTGTTGTCGGTCATGCCTGGACGACGTCGTCCTTGGCATGACCAATCAACTTGGAAAAGAGCGCCGGCGAAATGGAACCGAGGCTTTCCCTGATCCGGAAAAGGCGTTTACGCCTTTTGCTCGTCAGATTCCTTTACCGCTGCCACCCAGATGATGACGCCGAAGGCGATTTTGTTCAAAACGTCGGCCAAATTATAGACGAGGTTCAAACCCTTCATGCTCGCGGCGGGGTCTGCCGAGGTGAGATAGCCGATATAGTAACCGATTGGATAAATCGACCAACCGACCGTGACGATGATACGCATCAGCTTGAAGGCGGATTTGACGGCCGGAGACGATAGGCCGGCGTTCACTTTGCTGGCCTCGCCCACGAAGATTTCATAGATGATATAAGCCCATCCGGCCATACCGATTACGAAGGCGGGGAACGCGGACATCAAGCCCGCCTCACCGAGATAGCCGCCGATCAACATGACCAAGGTGCCGATGAGCAGACGCCAGAAAATGCCCACGGAGACCTTGGTGACCGCAGACAGAATCAAGTAAAACTCTACCATGAGAAGCGGCACAGTGATGAGCCAGTCGATGTAGCGGAATACCGTGGGTGAGCTGCCCGTGTTGACCCAGACATCGCGCATATAGAAATAATGCACCGCGGCCACCAAGGTGACCAACCCGGAGACATTCAGCGACGTGCTCCATTTTTTCGAGACCCGGGTTCTCTCATTGAAAAAGAACGCCGTGGCCGCCACCAAGGCCATCGAGATAAACCAGAATGAAACCCCGACCAAGTCGGCGGGATCGAGGTTGGCGGCTGCCACTGGTAGTGCCGGTAAAGACGAGGCGTGGCTGCTTAGCGGAAAAAGCGCGAGGGCCGAAAATGCGCCGAGGAGTGTAACGGGTAGACGTGAACTTATCTTCATGGGACGGATTATGTTTTTGTTGTAACTGTCGTGTTTGGGCAAATTGGTCTGAAGGATCAAAACTGACGGCTTA
>JBDNFZ010000325.1:0-9104 GCA_041689555.1 Opitutaceae bacterium
GGCCGAGGAGGCGCGGGAAGATGGCGGGCTGGAAGGTGAAGTATTTGAGCTGGGCCCAAGGCGTGGCCCAGCCGGAGCGGTCGATGGGCGCGCGAGGGGCGGGCGGCTCGGGGAGCGACGTGGGTTCGAGATCGGAATCGGGCTCGGGAGCGGACTCGGAGTGGTGAGGAAATTTTTCGGGACGCGCGGGACCGGACATGCGGCGGAATTTAGGGCGCGAGGGGCGCACGGCCATCAGAATCGGGGAGAGGTGCGAGGCGCGAGGCGGGAGGCGGGAGGCGTGAGGCGTAAGGGGCGGACGGGTGGAGAGGTGGAGCGACTTGACCTCAAGGCGCTGGTTTTGAGGGAGGGCGACGGTCAAGTGCGTTGGGGTCAACGCGCTCCACCTCGATCAAAAAAGCCCGCGATGGGCCCGGGGTTTTTGAGGAAGAGTCGCGGGCGGAGGCGATGGCGGATGCGCGCAGCGACATGAAGCCGGCGGGGGCGCGTGTGAGGACAGAGCGAAGGCCCCGAGGAAAGCGAGGAGGCAGCGGGATAACATAGGCGAAACGATGCGTGGTCGGGCGGGATGCGGGATAACGAGACACAAAAAAGGCGGCGGGGAAGTTCCCGCCGCCTCGTGGCTGGACCAAGGTTAACCCGGATTAGAATTTGTAGGTGAAGTTCAGCTTCCCTTGGACGGGCTGACCTTTGGTGATGATGGTATTGGAGGCGAAGATCGGGTCGGAACCGTTGAAATAGTCTTCGCTGGTGATGTTGGTGAGCTCGAGGAGCACTTGAATCCGACCGCGGGTGTAGGAAACGTTACCGCCCCAGATGACCGTGGACGGGAGGCTGAGCGTGCGCTCGTAATTGTGGTAGTAGCTGCCGCGGATACGGGGGCCGCCGGCGATCTCGAAGCCGTTGCCGAGATCGTAGCTGGCGTAGAGATTGGCCGAACCTTGGGGCGAACCGGCGAAGAGACCCTTCGGATTTCTCCGCGCAATCAGGCCGGTGGCGTCGCCGAAATCGACATACAGACCGCCCGCAACCAGCGGCATGTAGTAATCCTGCGTCGCACCGAAGCGGAAGCCGGGACGGGTGATGAGCTGGGTTTCTTTCACGCCGAAATTGGCGATGAACGAGAGCTTTTTGGTGGCCATCCAGGTGGCTTCGAACTCGACGCCTTGGGAACGAAGACCGTCTTGGGCGTTGGTGAAGTTGTTGAAGCGACGGCGGGTGGAATCGAAGACGGAGAGCGACGCGAACAGGGTGTTGTCGAGCAGAAAGGCTTTGACGCCGCCCTCGACCAGACCGGTTTCGCCGAAGTTGGCCTCGGAGGAGATGTTGCCGCCTTGCGAGGGATTGAGCGCGGTGCCGTAGAGGCCGGAGGCGTAAAGGGAGATGTTGGGCGAGATCTTGAAGACCGGATTTACACTGGCCATGTAGTAATTCTTGCCGCCCTTGGCGACCTGTTGGCCGCGGCGGGCGTTGCGCTCGTGCTCACCGGGGATCGTGTTCTTGAAACTGGCGCCCTCGACGCGAAGGGAGAAGTAGGTGCTGAAGGCTTCGGAGAACTTGAGTTCGCCGACGGTGAAGGAGGCCAGTTGGTAAAGGTCGGTGCTGGCGCTTTGGGCCCAGAGATTGCGGGTATCGCCAAAGGCCGGACGCTGAGGGCCGGTGAGGACGACGGAGTTGGCGGAAATCTGGCTCTTGCTGATGTCGCGACGGGAGAAGGGCTCCGCGGCGAAGTCCTGGAGCTGCTTGGCCCAGCTGTAACGAATCGAACCGCCGGAGGTCAGACTGGCGAGAATACCGGTGAACTTCTGTTCGGCGCTCACCTTGTTTTCGAGAATGAACTGGTCCATGTTGAACGCGTAGCCGTAGGACGAGACCTTCTCCGTCTTGATCCAGTCGATGATGAACTGGTTCTTGAGGGTGAGCGACGACGAGCGGACGTTCACGAGGTCGGCGAAGTAGAGGAAATTCTGCGAGTTCGCGAAGTCGCCCGGATCGGCGAGCACTTGGTCGCCGTTAATCTTGGTCGTGAGGGCCCTGCCGCCGGCGTTGAAGAAGGCCGACGTGTAAGCGCCCGTGGTCGGATTTAGCAGCGCCTGCAAGGCGGGCGAGAGCGTGGCCACGTAACTGGCGGGCGGGACGATGGCGCCGCCGCTGTTGTTAAACTGGGCGCCGCCGATCGTCGCCGCGCTGCCGCCGAAGCCGATGAACGGAACCGCGCCGGGGAGAACGAAACCGCCGGCCGCAGCGCTGGTCTGGTTGGCGATCTCACCGACGATGTAGTCGCCGTTGTTGAGCAGGTCTTGGGTGACGCGGTTCCAGCCGGCGTTCTCGTTGGACTTGTAGTTGTAGTATTCCGCACCGGTGAAGAGGGAGATGTCCGGGCTGATCCGGGCCTTCAGGGCGCCATAGATGGAATTGTAGTCGTTCTTGACGTTCTTGTAGTAGGAGCCGGCGTTCTGGCTCGTCAGCGAGATCCGGTAAGCCATGGGTTTTCCGAAGGCGAGGAGCGGGCCGCCGACATCCACCTGGGTGTTGGAATAGTCGTAGGAGCCGACCGTGGTGCGGAGCGAACCGCGGAATTTGTCGAAGTAGGGCGACTTGGGCAGGAAGTTGATGTAACCGCCGCCTTGGGTGGGGCCGTAATTGCCGGGGGCGGGACCGCGAACGATGTCCATCCCGTCGAGCGAGCCGAAGGAGGTGGGCATTTCGTTACGCTGGAAGGCGCGTTGCATGCCGTTGAAGAAGGTGCCGGCGAAATCGCCGCGGATGAACGGGGTGCCGGGGACGCCGTAGTAGTTCGGGCGTTCGCCGCCGGGTATGACGCGGGCGACATCGTCGAAACTGCGGACGCCCAATTTCTGCATCAACTCGGGCGTGAGCACGGTGACGGAGCGCGGTATATCGATGAGGGATTTGGCCGAGCCGAAGACAGAGTCGCTTGGGCGCGAGGTGGGCATCAGGCCGCCTTGGGCGGCGAGGGCCGACTCGGAAATGATGAATTTCTCGAGTTCGGTGATCGGGCCGGCGGCCACGGTCGGTGTAGGGGCTGTCTGGGCGAACAACGGGGCGGTAAGGCCGCCGACGAGTGCTAGGAAGAGGCCGGAGTATTTATGTATCTGGTGTTTTTTATTCATGGTTGGGCGGGTAGGTTTAGCAGGCGATGTTCCACCGGAGGCGGTAAGCGGATTGGATTTCAATTATTCCGGTGGAAAAAGGGCAGGTGGTTTGGGCGGTCGGTCAGGAATCCGGGCGCACGATATTCCCGAGGCCAGCAAGGTCGCCGGCCAAGCAGTCAGGCATGGGCGAAGCGCGGAAAACCGATACTAAAGGCAGGTGATGTTTTGACTGTAGGCCCGACCGCCGGTCGGGCTTTGCTCCGAGGTAAAAACCGACCACCGGTCGGTCCTACAGGGAAGCCAATGAACGAATCATTTCCAGCGGTCGGTATGATCGAAAATCGCAGGATGGCCGGCGGAGCGGAAGGCGAGGGACGAAGCTTACTCGACCTTCGCTTGGAGAGCCGGCGGGAGAAAATCGAAGCGCACGATCCTTTCCAAGGGAAGCGGGGCAGGTATGATTTTTAGCTGCACGAGTATCTCCATCTGTTCCTGAAGACGCTGGCGTTTGAGGAGGCCGGTGGCCTCTCCGGCGGCGGGATCGCCGGCGACGAGGCGATACTCGGCCATAGTTTTGATGGTATAGGCCATGAATTCGGTCGTCATCTGGTCGTTGCGGGCGGAGATGAGTTTCTTGGCCGGAGTCGGATCGCCGCTCATGAAATCATCCCACCCGCGGATAGAGGCGGCGACGAAGGCGCGGACGGCCTCGGGATTTTCACGGACGAATTTCTGGGTGGCGAAATAGACGCGGTAGGGTTTGAAGCCGGAATCGTCGAGGAGGAGCGTGCGGGGTTTGGCACCGTTTTTGATGACGAAGTAGGGTTCGTTGGTGATGAAGCACTGCTGGATGAAGTTCTTGTTCCCCATGAACTGGGCCAGGCCGTAGTTGAGCGGGACGAGGCCGAAATCGATTTTGTATTTCGCCTTGAGGAAGGTGATCCAAGTCGCGCCGGGGACGGCCATGATGGACTTGCCGTTCAGGTCGGCGAAAGTCTTCACCGGGCTCTCGTCGTGCAGAAGGAGCGCCTGCGGGTCGTGTTGCATGAGGGCGCCCACGATCACGAAGGGCAGGCCGGTGTTGACGTCGACAATCACCTGGTCGCTCCGGCCCATGGCGATGTCGGCGTTGCCGCTGACCATCTTCTGCTGCACGGTCGGTCCGGGTCCTCCGCCGACGATCTCCACGTCGATACCGGCCTCGGCGTAGTAGCCCTTGGCGAGGGCCTGATAGTTGCCGCCGTGCTCGGCCTGGGGATACCAGTCGGTGAGGAAGCGGACCTTGGTCGGGGCGGGCGCGCCGGTCTTGGCGTCGATGGCGGGCGTGGGAGCGGCGGGTTTGCCGCAGCCGGCGAAGAGGGCGAGAGCGATGAGGGGACTGAGGTGGGCGAGTAGGCGCATGATGAAGTTGAGGGGGAATGAAAGAGGACTTTTTTGACTGCAAATGGACGCGAATGGACGCGAATTTTCGGATGAAGGCCAGAAGGTCCGAGGTCGGAGCTTCCGCAGTCGGTTCGCCGGGTCGATCAGGAATCGGACTTGGTGTAGGAATCGTGCCAGTGGTGGAGCGCCCACCAACTGGCGGAGACGACGCCGGCGACGAAGATGAAGCCGAGCGCACAACTGGCGGCGGCGGTGGCGAAGAGCGCGCCCATCTTGAACTGCGAACTGAAGACGATGGTGAGGTAGCCGAGTCCGCCGCCACCGCCGGCGGAACTGCCCGCGTAGAAGTCGCCCACGATCGCGCCGATGGGGGCGAGGGTGCCGGCGATGCGGAGACCGGTGAAAAAGTAGGGGAGGGCGGCGGGCACGCGCAGGAGGAGGATTTCCTGGCGCTTGGAAGCTTTGCATATCCGGAAAAAATCCACGAGGTTGCGGTCGGTGGAGATGAGGCCCTGCGTGGTGTTCACCACCATCGGGAAAAAGCAGATGAGAAAGGTTATGATGATGACGCTGTTCAGGCCGGGGCCGACCCAGAGGATCAGAATCGGCGCGAGGACGACGATCGGCGTCATCTGCAGGATCATCAGGTAGGGGTAAAAACCCGTCCGCACGCGGGGCGAGAGTGAGAGGATGAGGGCGAGGACGAAGCTCAGGGTAACGGCGAAGACAAAGCCGAGGCTGGCGCCGAGAGCGCTGTTGCGGACGGCCTGCCAGATCGCGGGCGCGTTGTCGCCGAAGGCGACGAGCACCTCGTGGGGTTGGGGCAGCAGAAAGCGTTGCTCGGCGTCAAGGGCGAGGCGCACAGCATACCAGCCGGCGATGAGGCCGAGGCCGGAGAGCACCGGAAGGAGGCGGTCGAAGGTGATCTTCATGCGGTGGCGGCGGCCGGTGCCTGATCGCGCAAGCGCTCGACGGAGCGGAGCAGCTTGGAAACGTGGGCCACGAGTTTTTGGTATTCCCTCGACTGGCGGGTCTCCTCGGTGCGCGGGTAGGGGAGATCGACGCGGACCTCCTCGTGAAGGCGGCCGGGATTGGCGGAGAGGACCATAATGCGGTTGGAGAGAAAGACCGCCTCGGCGACCGAGTGGGTGACGAAGAAGGCGGTCCATTCCTGCTGCTGGCGGATGGCGAGCAACTCCTCGTTGAGGTGGTCGCGGGTCATTTCGTCGAGAGCGCCGAAGGGCTCGTCGAGGAGCAGAATGCGCGGCGAGAGGCTGAGGGCGCGGGCGATGGAGACGCGCATCTTCTGCCCGCCGGAGAGTTGTCGCGGGTAGTAGGCGGCGCGCTCGGCGAGGCCGACCATGGCGAGGGATTTTGCGATCAGCTCGTCGCGTTTTTGAACTTTGCTCCCGCGCAGGCGCAGGGGCATCGCGACGTTTTGCGCGACGGTGAGCCACGGGAGCAGGGTGGGCTCCTGAAAGACGAAGAACATTTCCTCCATCGCTTCCGAGGGGGCGACGCCCTCGACGACGATCTCGCCGCCGGAAATCGGGCTGAGGGCGGAGATGAGCTTGAGGATCGTGGACTTGCCGCAGCCGCTCGGGCCGATGAGGGAGATGAAGTCGCCCCGGTTGGCCTCGAAACTGATGTCGTCGAGAATCAGCGGGCCGGCGCCGTAGCGTTTCGCAACATGCTTGAACGAGACAACCGGGGGTTGGGTGGCCATAGCGCTTCAGGCAGCCGCCGGGGCAAACGGGTTTTTCGGATAGGTCTGCATTTTGCCGGGATTTAACAGGGCGTGGGGGTCGAGATTGTCCTTGAGCGCGCGTTTTTGCACGATGTTGGGGTGGCGGCCGCCGCCCTCGAGGAAATAGGTGTGCGGGTTGGCGACGAAGACGCCGATTTCGGCGCAGTAGTCGATCAGTTCCTGCAAGCGCGCCTCGGATTTGAAATACACGAGGGGAATCCCGCCGACGCCGACATTATCCCCGGCCTGGATGCCGGTGTCTTCGCGGGTCATTTTGGGATTACCGGCGAGCCACTCGAGATGGAGCAGGACCTCGCCGGGAAACTTTTTCTCGATGAGGGCGAACTGTTCGCGAAAATTTTTCCCGAAGCCGGTCTGGAGGTAGGTGAGGCTCGGGTCGCTCTTCATCGCCCAAAGCGTGGTGTGGTTCCACGTGTAGTCGGTGATGAACGGCGGCTTGGGCGGATCGGAGAGCGGCACGCGGTAGACGCAGGCGAGGCCGGCGGCGGTCGCCGAGGCCACGACCGCATCGGCCTGATGGCGAGCGACGAGCAGAAACGTGACGTGCTCGTCGGGACGGAAATATTTGGCGAGCGGCTTGAAGAAGGTGGGCGTGGGCCACTGGAACTGGGTCGCGAGGCGCTTGGCCCAAGTGTTGTTCTTCGCGGCATCGTCGCTCCAGGTCAGGAGCCGGTCCCAGTCGGGCGAACTGATGATGAGCTGGTCGTAATCCACCTTCGGCGCGAGCCGCATCTCGATTTCGACCGTGATCCCGGTCGTGCCGTAAGTGTGCAGGGCGGTGGCGCAGGCGGCTTCCTCGAGGCGCAGAAGCCGCGGGTGTTCCTCGCAGGAGAGGAGGGTGACGGACTTGACGTTGCCGGGGGCGTTGATGCCGCCCCAGGTGATCGAGCCGATACCGCCGGAGCCTCCGCAGAAAAAGCCGGCCATGGAACTCTTCATCCACGTCGAGGGCATGCAGCGCAGTTCCCAGCCGGCCAGGCGCGCCGCGGTTTCGATGGTGCCGAGGCGCGCACCGGGTTCGCAGCGCACGACGCCGTCGGCGGTGATCTCGTGGATTTTATCGAGCCGGGCGAGATCGAGGACGATGCCGCCGTAAAGCGGGACGCATTGGCCGTAGTTGCCGGTGCCGGCGCCGCGGATGACGACGGGGACCTTGGCCCGGGCGCAGGCGGCGACGATCAACTGCAGTTCATCGAGGGAGCCCGGGCGCGCGACGGCTTCGGCGCGCATGGCATCGAGCTGGCGCTTGAGGACGGGCGAATACCAGTAAAAATCCTTGGAGAGCGTTTCCAGCGACTCTCCGGTCGTGATGACATGGCCGGGACCGACCAAATTCTGGATTTCGGAAAGCAAGGCGGGGGAAACGAGCGGCATTAATTAGCGTTAGCAGGAATTCTGCCACGGTCACCAGCCGGGACTTGTCTGGAAGAATGAAATTGCTCTCCCCGACATGAACGGACGGCTCCGGTGGCGCGCCGGCGTGACGGATGAGAGGCCGGCGACTTGACGACTGCGGGCCTTCCGTTCCTTCCTTCGCAACTTCCCGAATTTTCCATGCTCTTCCTTCGCAACGCCCGCATCCCGGTTTCACTCTCGTCCCTGACGACTCAAGTCGACGCCGTCGATCCCGCCGTGACCTGCGATATCGCGATCGAAGGCAACCGGATCGCGGGCGTGACGGTCGCCGGCAGTCTCCAGCCGCCGGACGCCGCCTTTGTGCGCGATCTCAAGGGCTCACTGGTTTTCCCGGGCCTGATCGACGCCCACGTCCACCTCGACAAGGCCCACACGTGGGAGCGGGCGCCGAACCGCGACGCGACCTTTTGGGGCGCGATCACCGCGCTTGGCGCCGATGTGAAAAACTGGAGCGCCGCCGATCTCGAGCGCCGGGCCGAGTATGCGCTGCGCTGCGCCTACGCGCACGGCACGAGCGTGGTCCGCACCCATATCGACTCGGGCGGCGCCCAGGCGGAAATCAGCCACGGCGTCATGGCGATGCTCCGCGCGCGGTGGGCGGGCCGGATCGAACTTCAGACCGTGCCCCTTTGCGGCATCGCGGATTTTAGCGCGCCGCAGGGTGCCAAGATCGTCGAGCTGGCGCAGCGCACCGGCGCGAGCGCGCTGGGCGGATTTGCGATGACTTCGCCCGAGTTGCCCGCGCAGTTCGATCGTCAGCTCGCGGTCGCGCGCGAGTGCGGGATGGGGCTCGATCTCCATGTGGATGAGAACGGCAACCCGGCCTCGGAAATCCTGCGGATGATCGCCGAGGCGGTGCTGCGCACGGAGTTTCCGCACCCCGTCGTCTGCGGGCACTGTTGCAGCCTCGCGGTGCAGGCCCCGGAACGCCAGCGCGAGACCATCGCGCTCGTGAAGGCGGCCGGCCTCAAGATCATCTCCCTGCCGATGTGTAATCTCTATCTGCAAGATCGCCGTGCGGCCGGTGCGTTTCCCCGCAGCCCCTCGTGGCGCGGGCTCACGCCGGTGCAGGACCTCCTCGACGCCGGCGTGCCCGTCGCCTGCGCCAGCGACAACGTCCGCGACGCTTTTTTCGCCTACGGGGATTTCGATCTCTTCGAGGTCTATTCCCAAAGCGTGCAGCTCGCCCATCTCGACGCGCGGCTCGCCGATTCCGTCCGGATCGTGACCTCGACGGCGGCGGACATCGTCGGGCGGCCGCAGTTCGGTCGCATCGCGCCCGGCGCGCCGGCGCATCTGGTGGTGACGGCGGCGCGGTCGTTCAGCGAGTTGCTCAGCCGTCCGACGGCTCCGCGGCAGCGGATCGACGGGGAAAAGATTCACCAACCCGCGCTGCCCGACTACCGCGAGCTCGGCTGAAA
>JBDNFZ010000326.1:0-4182 GCA_041689555.1 Opitutaceae bacterium
CTCGTCGACATGGGCATCGAGCCCTTCCTCGTCGCCTCCGCCATCGAGCTCGTCATCGCCCAGCGCCTCGTCCGCCGCCTCTGCCCCAACTGCTGCACCTCCCAGCCGATCAGCAAGGTCAAGCTCATCGAGTCCCTCGCCATCCTCGACTGCGACGCCGCCGAGGCCGAGCTCATCACCGCGCTCAAGTCCCCCGTCGGCTGCGACCGTTGCCGCGGCACCGGCTACCGCGGCCGCATCGGTCTCTTCGAAATCTTCCGGCTCAACGACGAGCTCCACGAGCTCATCCTCAAGCGCGAAAGCACCCGCACCCTCACCCAGGCCGCCCGGAAAAACGGCATGCGAACCCTCGGCCAGAGCGGCTGGGAAAAAGTGAAGGCCGGCCACACCACCCTCGAGGAAGTCCTCCGCGTGGTCACCGTGATCGAGAAATAATTTGCCCGCCGTTCCGTTCCGTTCACCCTCCCGTCATGAGCGACAAGCAAGCCGTCCTCGAAGCTGTCGGCCAGATGCCGGACACCATCAACCTGAAGCAGATTCGGGCCGAGCTGGATCTGCTGGCTGCGCTCGCTGAGGGAATGGCCGACATCGAAGCCGGCCGCGTGGTGCCGCACGAGGAGATCAAGCGGCAATACGCGGCATGTCTTTCGAAATAAAGTGGTCGCGACGGGCCTCGCTCGATCTCGCCGGCCTCAAAGCCTACATCGCCACCGATAATCCCCCGGCCGCAGACACCGAAGTCCGCGCCATTATCCTCAAAGTCGATCTGCTCGGGCAATTCCCTCTGCTTGGCCCGGTTTATCGAACGGCAAACCTCCACGAATTCCGTTCCGTTTTATCCGGCAACTACCGTATTGTTTATCGCGTCAGACCCGACGGACCGTTTCTCGATATCGTCACCATCCGCCACGGCGCCCAAGACGATCCCGACCTCCGCTGATCCCGCCCCGCCCCTCTGTCAAAAATCGAAAATCGAGAATCGAATATTCCGCCCCATGCCCCGCTTCGCCTACAGCGCCCGTGACCGCGCCGGCCAATCTCTCTCCGCCGAACTCGACGCCCCGAGCCGCAAAGACGCCCTGCGCCTCCTCGCCGCCCGCGGCCTTGCCGTCGCCTCCGTCAGCGAACTCTCCACCGCCGGCCCCGCGAAAAAAGCCGGCCAACGCTCCTCCCCTCGCCCCTCGCCCCTCGCCTCTCGCCCGGCGGCGCGCAGCCCCGCCGCCGCCCCCCGCCGCGCCGAGCGCCTCCCGTTTCTCGAATCGCTCCACGATCTCACCGGCAGCGGACTCTCCGCCGGCGAGGCCGTCCGCCTGCTCTCAACCCGCATTAAGGAACCCCGGCTCCGCACCCTTTGCGCCGGCGTCTGGGAACGCATCTCTGAGGGCTCGCCGCTCTCCCGCGCGCTCGGCGCCTATCCCGAGGTCTTCGATACCGGCACCGTCAACCTCATCCAGGCCGGCGAGGCCACCGGCTCCCTCAACGACACGCTCGCCCGGCTCATCGCCCACCTTGTCGAGCAACGCGAGCTCCGCAGCCAGCTCATGTCCGCCCTCGCCTACCCGGTGTTCATGGTCTTCGTCTCCGGCGGCGTCATATTGTTTTTCCTCACGTTTCTCCTTCCGCGCCTCCAGACGCTGCTCTCCTCTCTCGGCGGCAAGATGCCCGCCTCTACCAAGCTCCTCATCGGCGCCTCCAACTTCGCCCTCAGCATCTGGGGCATCATGTTTGTGATCGCCGTCGTCGTCGCCATCACCTCGTTCATCGCCTGGCGGCAGACACCCGTCGGCCGCGTCCAGACCGATGCCTGGCTCCTGAAACTTCCCCTCGTCGGTCCGTTCCTTGTCGCCCAGACCGTCCACTCTTTCAGCCAGACTCTCTCGGTTCTCCTCGAGAACGGCATCACCGCCGCCGAGGCCCTCCGCATGACGGAGAAGCAAATCGGCAACGAGGTTCACCGCGCCGCCTTCAACACCGCCACCGCCCGCGTCCTCGAAGGCGAGGCACTCTCCGTCGCGCTCACCCGCACCGGCTGTTTCCCCGACCTCGTCCTCGACCGGCTCGCGATCGGAGAAAACACCGGCAACGTCGTTCCCAGCCTCAAGAACATCGCGCAGGCCTACCAAAAGATCATCACCGGCCAGCTCAATTTTTTCACGAAAGTGATCGCGGGCGTCGTCCTCGGCGGCGTGTTCGCTTTCGTCGGCTTCATCGCCTTCGCCATCGTCAGCGCCGTCTTCCAAGTCAGCGCCAGCTTCAAGCTCGGCGGCTGACCCGCCCCCATCCTGCAGAAGCCAGCGTCATTTTGTGGTAGCGAGCTCGCTCGCGAATCCGCCCTCAGCCCTCACGCCCCACGCCTCTCCGCCCCACGCCTCCCACCTTCCGCATCCTCAAGGCAGTTCGTAAATCTCGATCAGTCCCGTCCCCGTGCCGCCGTCCGCGCCGCTCAACTGCGCCGTGTAGCCGCCCGGCGGCAACGTAACCAACAGGGCAGCATCTTTGCTCCCGGCGTCGAGCGCGAAGCCCAGCCCCGGCGCGGCCGCCGCCACGCGTGCGTTCCAGTCGTTATTTTCGGCGAGCTTCCGGCTGCCGCGGTAAATCTCGAGCTTCGGGTCGGCCAACCGGTCGGGCACGTTAAACAACCCCAGTGCCGGCCCCACGCCGCGGATCAGGAGGGTCTTCGCCACGTCGCCCGAGACGGTGAAGCCCGCGATCAGCACATCGTCCCCGGTTCCGGCGCGGTAGATCGTGGAGAGATTCGAGAGCCGCGCCGGCCCGCCCGCCACCTCCTCGTAAACCTCCACCAACACGATGCCGTTCGTCGCGGACTTGACCTGCGAGGTCGCCCCTCCGGCGAGGGTCGTCACCAGCGCGGCATCCGTGCTGCCCGCCGCGAGGGCAAACGCCCCGTAGGCTTGGAAAACGCCGGCCAGCCCGGGCGCCCAGTCGTTGTTTGCCGCCGTCAGGCTCTGGCCCGAGTTGTAGATTTCCAGACGCGGATCGGCGTTGAAGTTCGGCACGTTGAACGCCCCGAGCGCCGGCCCCACGCCGCGCACGAGCAGCGCCTTCGTCCCGGTCGTGGAGAACCCCACCGTGAGCACTTGGCCCGCGTTCACGTTGGCGCGCACCGAGAGATTGGAGAGGCGCGCCGCGCCCGCCGCCCGCACCGCGACGATCGCCCCCGCGCTGTCCACCGCGCCCGTCGCGTTGGTCACGGTGCAGAAATAAATCCCGGCATCCGCTGCCGTTACCCGATTGAGAATCAACTGCGGGTCGGTCGCCCCCACCACCGCCCCGCCGGGCAGCCGGCTCCACTGATAGGCCAGCCCGGGGCCGCTCGCGGCCACGTTCAGCGCCAGCATCTGCCCGACCGCGACCACCACGTCGCCCGGCTGCGCCGAAATCACCGGCGCCGAGGCGGCTACGGACACTGCAAACACCGTCTCCGCCGCGCTCCCGTTCGAATCCGTGGCCCGCGCCCGCACGTTGGCCGTGCCCGGCGCGACGCCCGTCAGCGTGAGCGTCGTCCCGTTGACCGCGCCCGTCGCGACCAGCCCGTTTTGATTCGTCACGGAAAAACTCACGACCGCCGCATCGCCATTCGCCGCCGGGTAGATCGGCACCACGCGGATACTGCGCACCACCACCAGATTCGCGGCGGTCAACGGCAGTCCGAGCACCGGCAATTCGTTGAAGGTTGGTCCCAACAGGCCCGTCGCATCGCCGATCGGCAGCGCCGCGATCGCGTCTGCGACCGTCATGCCGTTGCCCAGCACACGCGCAAACACCGTGTAGCCGCCGTTCGTCGTATCGAGCTGGCCGGCGTTGTTCGCCGTGTTGATGAACCACTGGCTGGTCGCCGAATTGAGGTCGCCGGTGCGCGCCATGGCGATCGTCCCGCGCTGATTGGAGACCTTGTTTTCCAGCGCGATCGGCGCGTCGGTGGGGATCGGATTCACAACCGCTCCCGCGAGCGTGAATCCGCCGCCCTGAATCACGAAATTCCGCACCGAGCGGTGAAAGATGCTGTTCGAGTAGGCCCCGCGGTTCGCGTAGTTCAGGAAATTCGTCACCGTCCGGGGCGCGTCGCCGGCCAGCAATTCGATGTTGATCGTGCCTCGCACGGTATCGAATTGCGCGACCTGCCCGTTCACGCCCGGCACCACGAGCCAGTTGCGCAGATCC
>JBDNFZ010000327.1:0-8187 GCA_041689555.1 Opitutaceae bacterium
CGCGTCCTTTGATCGGACGGAATGTTGCGAGACGCATACGGGCAAGCCGGTGTTGAGCGCATATGTTCTGCTTTCGGGTGACCCCGTATTCGTGGTGGTCGCCGATAAATGCCTGACCGAACGTGAGGCCGTGGAGACTCGGCTCGCTTGTGAATCGAGCGCGTAGGGCAATCACCGTTAGAAGGTGCAACGCCAACGGGTCGCGTAGAAGTTCGCGTGTCGCCTCGCTGCGAAGAAGCTTAACAAATCCGTGGTCTTTCATTGTCGGAGATCAGCGTTGGCGTGCTTGTAAACGAGCGCAGCGATGAGCCGCAAAAGTGAGTGGTGGGTGATGATGGCGTCGTCGCGATCGGTGGACTTTCGTTGAGTCCGCCCTAGCGGTTGCGAACGATCAAAAAGGTGGAGCGTGCTCGTTCTCAGTTCGTCGGAATTCCGATCGATCGGTGATGACGCCCGTTGATCTTGAGCGGTATCGATCATTGCGCCGCCCTCCCGGCTTCCACCGAAAGCAAGGCGTCACGACGCATCACTGCGAAGTCGTGCAGCGCCGCCGCTGGCACTGTGACCGCCGCGACCACGCCCCTATGTTCGTGATTCACCGAGCCCTCGACCTTGATGCCGAGCCTCCCGTGGATGCTTGCCAGCAAGGCCGCAGCCGCCTGCCATTCTGCTCGGGCCGCGGCCCGCCGCTCGGGCGACTCACCTTCCATCCAATCGGCGAATGCTCGCCCGGCTATCGCGGATGCCTGCCGCACCGTGTCGTCGATGTTAGCGCCGCTCTTGGCCCAAGCTTGGTATATGACCGCGCGGACGCTTGGTTTTGCTGCCAATTTCGCACCTGCCGCGCGCACGTTGGATTCTCCACCCAGAACCCCTGCGCGCCGCGCGGCTTGAGTCTGGTTACACCCTGCGAAAATCGCTTCCGTGAAGAGCCTCTCCCGCCGAGACAGACCGCCATAGCCGGCGATCTCTTCGAGCCTAAAAAATTCCCGTTGTTTCTCTGCATCCAAGAGTGTGGCCTGCGCAGATGGCGGCGTGTGTTCCACGGCAATCATTGTGTTTTGTGCGTTGCTCATAGATCGCCTTCCGCTCCTGCATCGGCATCATCTTGCACGGTCATCGGCTGCTTCCGTGCCGGGCGCTGCTGCTCTGCGAGGACCGACAGGTAGTCGATTAAATCGCCCACATGAAACAAAGTCTGCGCCCGCGCCTGTCCCGGCTGACGCAAATTGCACACTCGCACGTGATGACGCGCCGGGCCATGGACGAGAAGCCGATACAACGCGGCGTGCTTAAGTCCGGAAATCGGGCACAGCCGCCCATTTGCTACGATAGGGATGAACCGATTCAGACCCGGATCATGCGCGGCGGGTTCGGCGAGATGGACGGTAGGGGAGAGAGCGGCGGGCTTCACGATGCCCAAAACTAAACGGACTAACACAGCGACCTCCACTCCGTCCGGTTGCCCACATGATAAACCCCTTCAGGGCTATGCGGTCAGAATAAAGCGCGATCGCCATCACAGATCATCGCCGTCCAATTCCGTGCTTCGCGCCTCCATTGGCTGCGTTTTGCGGGAGTTTTTGGGATTTTCAGCCAGCGTTTAAAACGAGGAGTTTTGCTAGCTAGGGCAATCGCGAAAAAGTCTACCTTCGTCCGTCGGCCTTCATCTAGTTCGGCGATTTTCATCAGCCTATCCCACGCGATCCTTCGCAGAGCCTCGCCCGGAGTTCTCTTCCCGTAACCGGGAATGACTTTCTTTGCCGCAATCCAATCGGGGTTCGCATCGAGCCAACCCTTGAAAAGCGTTAACATCTGCGCCCGCGTAAATCTTCCTTTCTTTCCGAAATCGAGGATTATACACCCGACTTTCGCCAGTTTCTCACGCCATTCTTCTTCTGAGGTAGCCCCTCCAAGTCCTGGAATATGTGGAAGTAAACTTGCCCCGTCCTTTAGGTTCTTGAAGCCGTCCCGCCAGTCGTCCACTGTAGATTTCTGCACCGCAGAAGGTAGCCGCAGCCACGGAGTGCCCGGAAATTCTTTGTAAGCTCGGGCCTGTTCGAGCGTCCCCATCCGGGCCTTTTCGGGCGCGATTTTTTCCCAGCCCAACCGGCAGCATTCCCATATCAGGCAGGCCCACTGAGCATCATCCGCGACGAGATCGAAACGATAGTCGTCACCTGCGCTCACGACGTCACCCCCGGCAATTTCGCCACCGCTGCCCGCAGTGTCGCGATTTCGGCGTGCGAATAGCGCGCGTTAATTTCCTCGGACTTATGGCCGCTAAGTCGCATACGCAATTCCTGAGACACCCCCCGGTTCATTAGAACCGTGTTAAAGGTATGCCTCAAACTATGGAAGCTATATGCCGCGAAGCTTCGTCCTTTCTTCACGCCTTGGCGCATCTGCTCATTTTCAATCCCGGCCTCGATCAAAATCTCCTTAAATTTCCGGCTAAGCCCCGCCCTCCCTCCAATACTCGCGGCTGCCAAGGTTGGGCACAACGGCTGCTCCGCTGCGCCCGCGCCCTCCGGCATGGGTAGTGCCATCAGGTGCGCCTCAAGGTCGGCGTGAAGCGGCACGACGATCTCCCCGCCTTTAGCTTTCGTTTTTGACGGTCGGAATCGGATCAGCGAGGCGGGCAAATCCACGTGCCGCCACTGCATCGTCACGCAGTCACCCAATCGCGCCCCCGTGAAAACCCCGAGGAGCACGGCGGTTTTCCATTCGCCCTTGGCCGTCGCGAGAATCGCCCGCACCTGGGGCCAATCAAATGGCTTGCGGCTTTCGCCGGCCGCGATGGGCACGCTCACAGCAGCGGCCGGGTTGTTGGCGACTCGCCCTTGTTTCAAGGCATCGGCGAACACCGCGCTTAGAATCTTGTGCTCGATCTTGACCGTCGCCGATGCCTTGCCCGCGCCCGCCTGGGCGTCAACGAACGCCTGCACGTCGTCGGGCAGAATGTCGGCGAGCTGCACCGTCTTCCGCGCACCCAAGGTGTCCAAGAAACGATTCACGACGGCCTCATACCGCGAGTGGGTGCCACCCGCGCCGCGCCGAGTCTTCACCCGTTCCAACCAACCCGCGAAGAAAATTTCTGTCACAGCCGGCTCCATCCGCCGTTTGTTTACCTTGGCAAAAATGGCGTGCAGCACCTTTTGAACCTGCTGCTCGGTCGGATGGCCGCGCTCTGCATCCTCGTAGGTCCGTGCTACCTCGAGTGCCAGTTGGCGTTGCTCCCTAAGGTCGGATGCGCGCTTTTTGGGGTCTGCACCTGTTATGTTATGGGACAGTTTCGTGCTCCGGTTACACTGCTTACCGGTGGCATCTCGGTAGATCGCGAACCAATATTTTGAATCCTTGAATTTCCGGAGTGAGGCCACGCTCCTCACAATAAACTCACAACACCCGATGCAAGTTCATTTGGTTCATATAGTCATTAAAGACTCGATAACAGCGTCTTACGATTTCGTAAAAACCTCCATTAGCGCCGGAATGGAATCCCCGGTTCGATTCCGGGTCTTGCCACCATTTTAAACCCTCCTGTTCAGGGAGCCTTGCTCCGAAGTGAGGGACGACAGGCCAAGCGGTCGATTAAACGAAATCGTGCTGGCATTTCTGTCCGGACCAAGTGGCCTATGGGGACTCTCCAAAATGACGATGAACCTTGCATTTCTCCGCTTGAATCCATGGCGCGGCCTGATCCTCGCACTGGCGTTCGTAACCGGTCTGCCGGCCGCCGACTCGACGGACGCCCTGATCGGTCGTTGGGCGCTTTCGCTGCCGGGTGATCGGGCAGGCTGGCTGGAGATCAAGCGTGAAGCCGGTTGGTTCGACGGCTCGATCCTTTGGGGTGGCGGTAGCGTCACTCCGGTCTCGAGCGTCGCGGTGGTGGACGGAATGCTCACGGTCACGCGCGTGCGCGAGGTGCAGCGCAAAGACGTTTCGGGCGAAGTCGTGCGCAAGCAGCAGACAACCGAGACCATCTCGGGCCGTCTTGACGGCGAGGTTTTGCGACTCACCCGGACGGCGTTTAACGCCTCCGGCACGGGCTTGGAGCGGGAAGAGCTGACGGGGCGACGGATTCCGCCTCTGCCCCCGGCGCCGGATATGACCAAGGTGAAGTTTGGCGCCGCGATCGCATTGCTCAACGGGCGCGATCTCGGGGGCTGGCGCCTGATCGAGGCCAAATCCGAGAACGGCTGGTCCATAACAGGCGGTGAACTCACCAATCGGCCCGCACCCAAAGCGGAGGGTCAGGCCCCGCGACGGTTTGGAAATCTTCGAACGGACCGCGATTTCGAGGATTTTAATCTCAAGCTCGAAGTAAGCGTGCCGGCGGGAAGCAACAGCGGGATTTACCTGCGGGGCATCTACGAGATTCAGGTGTTCGATTCGTTCGGCAAGCCGCTCGGGGCGCTAAACATGGGCGCGCTCTACAGCCGCATCGTGCCGAGCGCCGCGGCCGAAAAGCCGGCGGGAGAGTGGCAGAGCTTCGATATCACTCTCGTCGACCGCCACCTCACCGTGATCCTGAACGGCACGACGATCATCGCGAACCAGCCCATCCAAGGTTGCACCGGCGGTGCGCTGTGGGCCGATGAATCCCGGCCGGGACCGATCTTTTTGCAGGGCGACCACGGGGCGGTCTCGTATCGCAACCTTGTGCTCCGTCCCGTTGTGAAATGACGCGATCACCGGGAAGCCTTTTGCTCCTGACCCTTGCGATGCTGGGAATCGCGGTCGGGGGCGTCGCCCACTCGGCCGAAGGGCCGGTGAAGCCCACCTACGCCACGCTCGACGAGGCCATTGCGCGTGGCGACGTCGACGAGGTGAAGCGACATCTCGCGCTCGATCCCCCGGCGATCAAGGGCGCGGGAGGCGCGAAGCTCGCGCCCCTGCACCAGGCGATCTTGCGCCGCCGCACGGCGATCGCGCTGCTGTTGCTCGAGCGCGGCGCCGATCCCGACACGGCCGACAACGCCGCGCGCACGCCGCTGCATCTGGCGGTGGAGCGCAACGACGCGACGGTGCTGGGGGCGTTGCTGGACCGGAAGGCCGACCCCGTGCGGCGCGACCGGATCGGCTGGACGCCGCTGCACCACGCGGCCGCCAAGAATCTTGTGCCCATCGCGCGGCTGTTGCTCGACCGGGGAGCCCCGGCCAACGCCCTAAGCGAGCTCGGGGGCACGCCGTTGCACGAGGCGGCGGCGGGCGGCGGCGTCGAGATGGTGCGGTTGCTGTTGGACCGTGGAACCGATCCCAAGGTGCGCTCCAAGCCCGGGGTCACCGCGCTGGATCTCGCGCGCGAATACAAAAACGCCGAAGTCGTGGCGATCCTCGAAGCCCTGCGCTGAAAAGCCGGCGAGAGCGGTGGTTGACGGCGGACACGAAAAAGGGAGTCGCTTGGGGCGACTCCCGAAGGGAACGAAAGACGTGGTCGAATCAGTTGGTGATATCGAAGGTCGTGCTCTTGTCGCGGATCGGCGTGTAGACCTTATACCACTCCTTCTGCGCGTCGCTGCCGGAGTAGGCTTTGAGCGCGGCTTCGTCGGCGAATTCCATGACGAAGGCGTGGGTGCGGTCGCCCTGGACCTTGATGGGTTTGATCCAAACCCGGGTCATGCCCTTGAACTTTGCGGGCATCGCGGCGACGCCGTCGAGGGCGGCCTTGATCTGCTCGGGGGTGGTTCCGGCTTTCCAGGAAACCGTCACGACGTGAATGACCGACTTGGGGGCGGACTCGGCGGAAGCGGAAACGGTGCCGAGCGCAAGGAGGCCGGCGGTGAGGAGGGCGAGGGCGATTTTCTTCATGGGAAACAAACGGTTGGATTTGAACTGCGGGACGCTGCCGAAGAAATGTTCTCCGGCAGCCACAGGGTTAGGATTTCGCCGGGGCGGCGACAGCGCTGTCAACGGCCGATTGGCTGGAATTCCCGGGGCTTTTCCTAAGGACCGGCAGATGGGCGGCTTGGCGAAGCAACTCGACCTTGCCGATGCGGAGACGTTGGGCGAGAGCGTTGAGCCGAACGATCTCGGTCTGAGTCGCCGTGGTGATCCGGCCGGAGCCGTCGCGGTCGACCCAAGCCACATGGTGAGGGCGCTGGCGCGATTGCTTTACGAAGTCCCGGAGGAAGTCTTGATCCGCGGTCGGTAGGTCCATGCCAACCAGTTGGGCGGGATGAATCGTGAGGTCAAGGAGGCAGGGCCTAGTAGACGTGAGGGATATGGATTTCCCCGGGCAGCGGGGCGCGCATGTAGTCCGGGGAATGCTCGCGCTTGGGCATGGTGATCGGTTTTCGGGCGATGCCCTTGAAGGGCACGCGGCTCAAGAGGTGATGGATGCAGTTGAGGCGGGCCTTTTTTTTGTCGACCGCAGGGACGACCCACCACGGCGCCTCGGGGATATGGGTGCGCTGCAGCATGACTTCTTTGGCTTTGGTGTAGAGCTCCCAGCGCTTGCGCGACTCCAAGTCCATCGGGCTGAGTTTCCATTGCTTGAGCGGATCGTTGATGCGGCAGCGGAAGCGAAACTCCTGTTCCTCGTCGGAAATCGAGAACCAATACTTCACCAATTGGATGCCCGAACGCACGAGCATCTTTTCAAACTCGGGCACGGTGCGAAAGAACTCCTCGTATTCCTTGTTGTTGCAGAAACCCATGACGCGCTCGACCCCCGCGCGGTTATACCAGCTGCGGTCGAAGAGCACAATCTCGCCGGCGGCCGGGAGGTGGGCGATGTAGCGTTGAAAATACCATTGGGTTTTTTCGCGGTCGGTGGGCGCCGGCAGGGCGGCGACACGGCAAACGCGGGGATTCAAGTGCTGGGTGATGCGCTTGATGACCCCGCCCTTGCCGGCGGCGTCGCGACCCTCGCAAACGATCACAAGACGGTGGCCGGTTTCCACGACCCAGTCTTGCAGGCGGACCAACTCGCCTTGCAGACGGTAGAGTTCCTTGAAGTAAAACTGGCGTTGTTCGCGTTCTTTGGCGGTCGTGACGGTGGGCGCAAGTTTTCCGTCCGTTGAAGGCGCTTGGTCGTCGCGCTCCATTTCCAATTCCTCGTCGAAGTCATCGACGACCTCCCGGTGGATGCGTTGGAACAGTGCGTTTTTGGACGAAAGCCCCCGCGGGCGCTTTGATGGAGCGGAAGTTCGGGCTTTGATCGGCACCTTCCGTTTTTTGCGGGTCATGGGCATGGGAGGAGGAATAGGAGGTGAAGAGGACAAGCATCGGGTCGGGATTTGGGCAAGCGATGCTCTTGTCATCGGAGATTTGTAACACAGTCGAGTCGGGTTGAATCAACCGCGGCCGCAAATTGACAGCGACGCCGGGAGTGGCACCGTTCCGCACCGTCGGTCCGTTTCCCGGCGCGGCGTTCCCAGCGCCGCTTCGCGGGCAGCCTGCCGGCGCCGATCGATTGCCAAACCTACAGCAACCTCACGCTCCTCCAACCGGTCCTCCGTTCCATGCCCGAAAGCACCCCCTTTTTTCAAGTCGCTCTCAATCTCCCCCACGCCGGGAGGATTGCCCGCCGCATTTTGCTGTTGGTGCCCGAGGCTCCGCCCCAGAAGGGCATCTCGATCGAGGCTCTGAATCGGGTAGTCTCAAAACTGGATGCGCTCCTGGCGCCGTTTACCGAGCACGAAGACAACCCGCCGGCCCCGGTCGCGGCCCGCGTGCGCGCCGAGGCGGCGGCTTTGGGTCGCTTGTTTGTTGACGAGGTCGAACGCACCCAGATCGGGCACGACCGGCTCGGCCAATGCGTGCGGAATCTTTTCGAATGCCTCGAGATGGGAAGGGAAGGTGCCGCTATCTCCCTGCGAGCGGGCGAAGATCCCAAGTCTTTCCAACGTCCGTTTTGACGCATCTTGGCCGGGGACTTTCTCGGCCGTGTTGCCGGGGAGACGTGGCGTCCGGCGCGTTGAATCTACGAGGAGCCTAACCGGCGCTTTCGGGTTAGGAGCCGATTCAAATCGCAGTTGACATCGGAAAGTGCGGTGTGAGTTTTCCCACCTTACTTTGTTGGCTTCCTAGCTCAATGGTAGAGCAGTTGACTCTTAATCAATTGGTTTGGGGTTCAAGTCCCCAGGGAGCCACCACTTTCTGTTTTTTCCAATTTTTTCGGCGGGTTCTTGAAGGATCGAGGCCGGCGTAGCTCAATGGTAGAGCACCTGTTTTGTAAAC
>JBDNFZ010000328.1:0-2445 GCA_041689555.1 Opitutaceae bacterium
GGCCGATATGCATCAATCCCCGAAGAAAAGTTCCGGTTGTGACCACGACCGTCCGTCCATAAAACTCGATATCGAGGTTTGTCCGGCAACCCAGCACCTTCCCGTGTTCAAAAATCAGACCTGCGACCGTGGCTTGGAATACCTGGAGATTCGGCTGTAACTCCAAAGTGTGCTTCAGCCGGTATTGATAGGCTTTCTTGTCGCATTGGGCACGGGGTGATCGCACCGCCGCACCCTTGGACTCATTTAGCAGTCTAAACTGGATTCCGGTGACGTCGGTGTTGAGCGCCATCTCACCGCCCAAGGCGTCGATCTCGCGCACCATTTGGCCCTTCGCCTGTCCACCGATCGCCGGGTTACAGCTCATCTGGGCGATCGTATCGATGTTGCCCGTCAGGAGAAGGGTAGAGGCACCCATCCGCGATGCCGCCAAGGCCGCTTCCACTCCTGCATGACCCGCCCCACAGACGATCACATCAAACGGTATCTTGTTGTAGGTCATTACTAAATGTAATCTATTTTACTTTCCTATACAAAAATTAGCGAACAAAGTGTCGAGCGTTCTCTCGTTATCTACTTTGCCGGAGATCTCGCCCAGAGACGAGAGGGCGCTCCGCAGATCACTCGCCAATAGCTCCGCCGGTGCGCCGACGGATAGTTTTTCTACTGCGTAGGCTAAATCCATCTTGGCCGAATTCAGCGCATGAGCGTGCCGCGCGTTGATCGCAATGAGGTCCTCGCCCATGTCGGGGGCAAAGCCATCCGCCAGTCGGATGAGCGCCGCGCGAAGCTCATCAAGCCCAACTCCCGTCTGCGCCGAGATTGCCAAAACTCCCAGCCGCGCGCCCAGATTCGGCGGCGCGATCTCCATGGGCAGATCGTGCTTGTTCAAAAGCACCAGGGTGTTTTCCGGCTTAAGTTTTTCCAATAAACCCCGGTCGAACAGCGGGGTGGGGCGTGTCGAGTCCAGCACTACCAAAAAAATGTCCGCCTCCGCCGCGACCTCCAAGGTCTTGGCTATCCCCAGTCGCTCGATGCTCCCCGGCATTGGATTTAGCCCCGCGGTATCGATCAACCGCAGCGTGTGCGGACCGATGTTCACCAACTCTTCGATAAAATCCCGCGTGGTTCCGGGCTCGGCGCTGACGATCGCCCGGTCGCGCCCGACCAAGCGGTTCAACAACGAGCTTTTCCCGGCATTGGGTTCGCCTAAAATGACCGTTTTGATTCCGCCGCGCAGAACTTCACCATAATGACTCGTGGCCAACAGCTGCTCGGTTCCACGTAGAACTTCACCTATCTGCCGCACAATCAGCGCCCGATCCTCCGGCGGCAAATCTTCATCGGGGAAGTCAATATAGGCCTCCACCCGCGCCAACCCGAGAATCAACAGATCTATCATCGCCGTCATCTGCCTGCCCAAAGACCCACGCAATTGACGATTAGCCACCGCCAAAGCCCGCTCATTACGGGCCTGAATCAAATCCATAACCGACTCTGCCTGAGATAAATCCATCATCCCATTTAGGAATGCCCGCTGCGTAAACTCTCCCGGGCCGGCCGGGCGGCAACCCCGCGCGAACAAATCCTCCAAGAGGCGTTGCGCGATGTAGGGATTTCCGTGGCAGGAGACCTCCAACGAATCCTCACCCGTATAACTCGCCGGCCCGGCAAAAAAAGTGAAAAGAACATCGTCCAGCAACATCCCGGCCTTGTCGCGGTAGTCCGTGTGTCGAGCCACGCGGGCCTGGGGCAATTCGCCAAAAATCTCCTTCGTCAGCCGGATCACCTCCGGCCCGCTGACGCGCAACACCGCGATCGCGGCTGTGCCCACGGGTGTGGCGAGGGCGGCAACGGTATCGGTTTGACGGGACATCTCACCGCGACCCAACGCCCGCCGCCCGCCCGCGCCAAGTCAAAAGCCCCGAAAGCGACTCGGCCAAGCGCGCCGGTAGACCGAGGAGGAGCCAGCCGCAGAAGGTGCTGCGGAAGGGTAGGAGCAAATTTATTTGCGATCATGCGTCGGCGTCGCTTTCGCCCGCATCGCAAATAAATTTGCTCCTACACTCCGCTTTTCGCGGCCAGTCGCTTACCCGTATCACTGCGCCACGGTGATCGCGACGACGCGCACGCCATCGCCGACCTTGTCGCCGGGATAAACGATCACTTGTTCACCTTCACGAAGTCCCTCGAGAATCTCGGTCTCCAACCCGTTCCCATGGCCGACCCGAACCGCCCGCAACCGCGCAGTATGCCCATCAAGCACGTAAGTCTGCCAGGCCCCGCTGCGTTGAAATAAAGCCCCGGCGGGCGCCTTCAGAATTTTTTGGTCCGACCACGTCTCGATACGCGCTTCCACCCGATAGTTGTCCCCCAAAGTCGGCCGAGCCGCCAAGGGATCGATAAGATCCACCAACACGTAGACCCGCTGCTCTTCCACGCCCA
>JBDNFZ010000329.1:0-3988 GCA_041689555.1 Opitutaceae bacterium
CAATGCTCCCATCGCCAAGACGCTCCGTCCCTGCCGCGAGGAAAGCGTGGACTTCGATACGACCAAGAACCTCTTCATCGAAGGCGACAACCTCGATGCCTTGAAGCTGCTTCAAGAGACCTACCTCGGGAAGGTGAAGATGATCTACATCGATCCACCCTATAACACGGGGAATGACTTCATCTATGATGACGATTTTTCTGAGGATGCGGCGAGCTACTTAAAAAAATCCCGGCAGGCAGACGGACAGGGCACGCGCCTCGTTGCGAATCTAGAAACAAATGGGCGCTTCCATTCCGATTGGCTGACAATGATTTATTCGCGGTTGCGACTCGCAGTAAATCTTCTGACTGACGATGGTGTTCTTTTCGTTTCGGTCGATGACGGCGAGGTATCCAATGCTAGAAAGGTGTGTGACCAAGTTTTTGGCGAGGAGCAGTTTGCGGCGCAGATAATCTGGAAGAAGCGAAACACTCCGCCAAACGATAGGGTTATAGGAGCGCAGCACGATTATATTTTGGTCTATGTCAAACGGAGCATCGAGGGAATCATGCTTAGACCTCGAAACCCGGAGCAGATTGCACGTTATAAAAACCCCGATAACCATCTCAAGGGTCCATGGGTGGCAGGTGACCTCACAGCCAACGTGAAAGGCGGAAGGTACGTAGCTTCGCTAAATTACCCGATTACGAATCCCAGAACACACCAGGAATTCTTCCCTGCGAATAACGGCAACTGGCGTTTCAACAAAGAGAGGATGCAACGTCTCCTTGATAACGACGAAATTTACTTTGGTCGCGACGACTCAGCGTCTCCGAAACTGAAGCGGTTTCTCTGTGACGTTAAGGAAGGCACCACTTGGACGACTCTTTGGGACTTCGCACCATTGAACACCGAAGGATCACAGGAGATGGCTCAAATCTTCAACAGCAGCGTAGTGTTCGAGAATCCAAAGCCAGTTGGCTTACTTCGCCATATTCTTCAAGCCGGTTGCGGACCGTCTGGCGTCGTCCTCGATTTCTTTGCCGGTGCTTCGACGACCGCACATGCTGTCATGGAACAGAATGCCTCAGACGGCGGCAATCGGACCTTTATCATGGTGCAGATTCCCGAAGCTGCGGCGGTAGAGTCTGACGCTCATAAGAACGGCTTTCGAACTATCGCTGAACTAAGCAAGGAACGCATTCGACGGGCCGGCGCGAAAATAAAAGCCGAGAGCGCTACTGTGGCTCCGAACCTCGACATCGGCTTCCGCGTCCTAAAAATCGATACATCGAACATGGCGGATGTGTATTACGCGCCGGATGAGGTGAAGCAGGCCGACCTCGTAGCGCACACGGACAACATCAAGCCCGACCGCACGCCGGAAGACCTACTCTTTCAAGTGCTGGTGGATTGGGGCATTGATCTTTCTTTACCGATTAAAAAGGAAACCTTTTCAATCGGCAAAGAAAGGAAGGATGAAGGAGGAATTATGAAAAATGAAAAGAAGGCAGGAGGCGAAGTCGCAGCGCTTCATCCTTCAACCTTCAACCTTCATACTTTCGAAGTATTCTTCGTTGACGGCAACGCCCTCGCAGCCTGCTTCGACCCAAAGGTGAGTGAAGACCTCGTGAAGGAACTGGCCAAGCGCAGACCGCTGCGCGCCGTCTTTCGCGACAGCAGTTATGACAGCGACAGCGTGAAAATCAACGTGGAGCAAATCTTCAAGCTCCTCAGCCCGGAGACCGAGGTTCGGTCGCTGTAAGTATGAAGGTTGAAGGATGAAAGAAGACCACCAACGCCGGAACCCATCCACCAAGCGGAGCCTAAACTCCTCTTCGTCCTTCATAATTCATCATGTCAGGCAAAAGCTGAAGAAAATCAGCAATTTGCTCACGAGTATGCGAAAGGATGGTCTTATCTACAACGCGGGAACAAAAGCCCAACCCAGCTGGCGGCGTGCAAAAAAATAGAAAAAATAGGAAAAGAAATCAGAAATGGAATTAATCACTACATATTGTGCAGGGCTGAGCGGGTCGCCACCATATATGGGCGACGCGCCTTTCTTTTTTTCGGTCGTATCTCCGGAAAAAAGAATAGAAAACTTTGATCCCGGCTCTGCCTTTCACCCATGAAACTGAAATTCAAACAGCAAGCTTTCCAGACGGATGCCGTGAAGGCGGTGGTGGATTGCTTCGCCGGACAGCCGAAGAGCCGGGGCCACAAGTATGCGCTGGACCCAGGCCGGGCCGCGACGGGCGGCACGGGGACGCTTCCCGGGATTGAGGGTGACGGTTTTGCGAACGACAAGCTCGCCATCCCTCCAAAGCAGCTTTTAGAAAATCTCCAAGGTGTGCAGCGGCGGCAGGACCTGCCCCTTTCACCGGAGTTGAAGAAGACTCCCGTCTGCGACGTGAACCTCGATGTCGAGATGGAGACGGGCACGGGCAAGACATACTGCTACATCAAGACAATGTTCGAGCTGAACCGGGACTACGGGTGGAGCAAGTTCATAGTGGTGGTGCCGAGCATCGCCATCCGCGAAGGAGTGCTGAAGTCCTTCGAGATTATGGGGGAGCACTTTCTGGAAACCTACGGTAAGAAGGCCCGTCACTTCGTCTATAATTCGAAGCAGCTTCACAATCTGGAGAGCTTTTCTTCGGATGCCGGGATCAACGTGATGATCATCAACGTGCAGGCTTTCAACGCCCGCGGCGAGGATGCCCGGCGCATCTATCTGGAGCTGGATGACTTTCAGTCGCGTCGCCCGATCGACGTCATCAAGAAGAACCGGCCCATCATGATCTTGGACGAGCCGCAGAAGATGGAAGGCAAGGCCACGACGGAGAAGCTGGCGGAGTTCGATCCGCTGATGATCCTGCGCTACTCCGCCACGCACAAGACGGAGCACAACAAGGTCTATCGCCTCGATGCCATCGACGCCTACAACCAGAAACTTGTGAAGAAGATCAAGGTGCGCGGCATCACAGTGAAAGGACTGGCCGGGACGAATGCCTATCTTTACCTAGAGTCCATCCGCATCGCGACGACCAAGCCGCCTGAAGCCCGTGCAGAGCTGGAGATCCAGCAGAAGAACGGCATCAAACGGGTGCATCGGATGCTGCGGAAGAACGACAATCTCTATGACCTCTCAGACGGGCTGCAGCAATATCGCGGCTTCGTGGTCTCGGACATCAACGCCATCGAAAATACGATCAGCTTTACCAATGGCGTCGTGCTCGGAGCCGGCGAGGCCACGGGCGATGTGAACGAAGCGACGCTACGTCGCATCCAGATCCGCGAAGCGATCAAGGCGCACTTTGAAACGGAGCAGACGCTCTTTGCTCAGGGCATCAAGGTGCTCTCGCTGTTCTTCATCGACGAGGTCGCGAAGTATCGCAGTTACAACGAGGCCGGGGAGCAGGCGGGCGAATACGCACAGATCTTTGAGGAGGAATACAACAGCCAGCTCAACGAGGTGATGACGCTGGAGGACACGCCCTATAACAACTACCTGCGAGGGATTTCCGCCAGTAAGACGCACAATGGATACTTCTCCATTGACAAGAAGACGAAGCGGCTCGTGAACCCGGACGTGAAGATCCGTGGTGAATCCGCAGGCGAAGCCGACGACGTGGATGCCTACGACTTGATCCTCAAAGACAAAGAGACGCTGCTGCAGTTTCCAAGCGAGAAGGACGACCTTCAGTCTCGGGAGAAGAAGCAGGTGCGTTTTCTTTTCTCTCATTCGGCGTTACGCGAAGGCTGGGACAACTCGAACGTCTTCGTGATTTGCACGCTGAAGCACAGCGACAATACGATCTCCCGGCGCCAGGAAGTCGGGCGCGGGATGCGGCTATCGCGAAACCAGAGCGGGGATCGCATCGACGACCCAGCGATCGTGCATCAGGTGAACGTGCTCACCGTCGTAGCGAACGAGAGCTACAAGGATTTCGTAGCCGGATTGCAGCGGGACATTAGTGCCTCGCTCTCATCCCGGCCCCAG